>JAFXQR010000208.1 GCA_017526985.1 Lachnospiraceae bacterium | reverse complement strand
TACCGAATACGACGGAGAACTGCTGGATATAGCGATCCCGGAAGTGGCTGCTGATATGAGCAGCGGAGATAGGATGGCGGAGTGATCGACGGTACGGACATTTGAGGATCTGGAAGGTTATGCTTTTCGATGGGATTCATGTGAAAATCTTGTGCCATGGGATATTTTGTAGCATTATCCTCTTGTTTCAGCGAAACACCACAAAATATGGAGGAGAATTTCAAAATGAACAGAGCAGAAAAACATGTAATTCAGTAAAAAATCCCGTTTCCAAACGGATATATGCTATAATATTCCTTTAAAGCAGCAGAGGGTTATGTGGCAGATGAACAGAAAGAAAATGCCGCAGAAGCAGAAAGGGGATATCTATGCGCAGGATACTGATATTGGAGGATCAGCCATTAGAACAGAAAAAGATCATGGATCTGATCGGGATGATCACGGACAAGACGGAGGTCATATGCTGCGCGGATACCAAAGAGGCTTATGTGCACGCGCTGGAGGGAAATATCGACCTCTTTATCGTGGATGTGATACTGCAGCCGGAGAAACCGGAGGATACTTCAGGTCTGAAATTCATTGAAAGCATCCGCGGGGTAACACGCTATGAGTTTACGCCTGTGATCATCATCACCTGTCTTGAGGATCTAAAATCCTACAGTTATGCGAATCTGCATTGTTACGCTTATATCGAAAAACCTTTTTCGGCCGAACACTTAAAAAACAGTATTGCGGCCTGCCTGCGTTCGCCGCAGCTCGCTGAGCCGGAGCGCCATCTTTATTACAGAAAAGATGGCGCGATCCTGGCGATTTGTCTGAATGAGATCACTTATGTGACCAGCATCATGCATAAACTGCATATCCATACGGAGAAGGGCGACTGTATCGTGGTGCCGTATCTGTCGGTCAGGCAGTTTCTGGAGGATGCGCTCAGCAGGGATTTCATACAGTGCGGACGCGGTACGGTGGTCAACCGAAAATATGTATCCAGTATCGATCCGGCAGGGAGGAAGATCTTTCTGCGCGGCGGGAACGATACCGTAGAGATCGGCGGCAGTTTTGTGGCATCTGTAAAGGCGGCCTTTGGAGGCGGGAAACATGCCTGAGAGTATACGGGGAAATAAAAGCGACGCAGGATGATGTATATGAAACGGATATCCGGCATGAAAAAGCCGTAATTCGGAAAAAAATCCATTTCCCGAAGATAAAAACGCTATAATAGAGGAAAGAATGGCTGACCGGAGGAGGGAATACGGAATATGGGCAGATTTTACAGTGATGTGGTAGAAACGGCGCTGCGCTATCTTTATGATGATGTCTGCGCAGGGAAAGGGGCAGAGTGCGCGGAGTATTTAAGGCAGGCTTCGGAAGCGGGGGATGGGGATGCCTCCTGCATTCTTGCAAGATGCTATGGCGGATCGGAATTTGTATGGAGCGGCCATAATTTTCCGGAGGATTACGGCAAGTTTGTAAAATACCTGCATCTGTCCGTAAAACAGGGGAGCGCGCTGGGGGTACTGCTGGCGGTGCGCCTGGATAAATATACGGATAAACTGAAAAGGGAAGCGCCGATCTCCGAACCGCAGGAGGCTTTTCGCATCGTGCTGCAGAAAGCAGAGGCGGGAGAGCCGTTCAGCCAGTATATGATCGGGAATGCGTATTTTTGGAGGGACTTTCAGGATATCGAAAAAAAGTATCAGACCTCCTTTGCGGACAAAGCGGCGTATATGGCTTATGTGACTGAAAACGTGCTCAAGTGTGAAGCGTGGTTTCAGCGGGCCTTACAGGGAGGTTGCCATACAGTGCTCAACAATCTGGCTTCCTTTTATAAAACAGGATGTGATGGCATCGTAAAACCGCAGCCGGCGCGGGTAAAGGAAGTGTATCTGCAGGAGGCGCAGCGGGGATATCCCGAGGCACTGTGGCATTATGCAGATATCATAGATGATACGGATCCGAAAGAGGCTTTGCGCTTATATGAGCAGGCGGCGCAGCGCGGACAGCTGGAATGCTGGCAGATCGTTGGAGACGCCTATATGATAGGAAAACTGCGGCAGATGGATGTGGATCATGCCATTGCCTGTTATGAAAAAGCGGCACAGCAGGTGGTCGACACCCGTTGGAAGATCGGAGCCGTTTCCCAGTTGGGGTATATCTACTGTGAGGGGCATCGCTGGGGCAGAGTCCGGGAAGGGGAAAAAGCATTCCCATATCTGCAGTATGCTGTGATGCATGGAAACAAAAGAAGGATCGGCTGTCTGGGAAAGTGCTATTTCTACGGCTGGGGCACAGAGCGGGATTTTGAAAAAGCGCGGGAATGTTTTGAAACGGCAGATCTCTATGATCCGGAGGTCTATTACCTGCACGGATTGATCTATGTACAGGGATTGGGTGTTGCGGAGGATATTGAAAAGGGCGTTTTGCTTTTAAAGAGCACGGACAATCTGCCGGAGGCAAAAGAAGAACTGAAGAAATACAAAAAGAAGTTCTTAGGACCGTGGGTACGCAGATAGCATCAAAACGCGGGCTGACATGTATGCTGATAGGTCATGACAGCGGCAGGAAGATAGGATCCCCACAAAGTGCCGGGATGTTTTGATGGGCAGAAAACATAAGGAGAGAAGCATGCCTGATCAGGGCAGGCATATAGAAGAACAGGAGCAATTGCTAAAGGATTACGCATAGCTTGCAGAAGAGGTGCGTATGCGTCAGCATGCCCTGGAGAACCAGCTGAGCGCGGTACAGGGGATTCAGGGGGCGGAAGCAGAACAGTATCTGGAAAAACTGAACCGCGATCAGCGGTACAATCATCTGCTGCTGTGCGGAGAACCTTTGCTGGCAGGGCTGGTACACCGGAAATGTCAAAGAGCAAGGGAATGTGGTATAGAGATCGGGATCCATGTGGCGGCACGCATGCGAGGGACAGTACTGCCGCTGCAGGATGTGACCGCGATGGTGGGGATCCTTCTGGATAATGCGATCGAGGCGGAAAATACCCGGCCGGAAGCGGAACGGTATATCAGTATCACCTTTGATGAGGAAAACGGCCGCAGCCGTATCACGGTGGCAAACCGTTACCCTTATGTGCCTTATAATGAAATGGGCAAATGGTTTGGCTTCGGGCACAGCAGCAAGGGCGGCGGGCATGGAGTGGGGCTGGCGCATGTGCGGGAGATCTGCAGCGGCGGAGATGCGGATATCATATATGGAAACCGGGATACGGAGGATGGAAAGGATGATGCGGCAAAGGCCGCGGTGAATGAGGTATTCTTTACACTTGCCTTTGCAGTGGAACCGGAGGAACAGGAAGAAAACAGAACAGGTGCCGTGACGGGACAGTCGGCGGGATCAAAGAGCAGAAACAGGCCGGGCGTTATGGCAGTGCCCATAGCGCTGGCAGTACTGGTCATGCTCTTTTTTGCGTATCGTTTTTTCCGGCAGGCGAAACAGCCGGACGGGATCCTGGCGGAGACAGAAACCATTGCCGGGACGGATACCGGTTTAGAACAGGAAAATACGGAAGGGGTGTCAGGATGGGCACAGACCCCGCCAAAAACCGTTGAAGTACTGAGGGCACAGTTTGCAAAAGGGCATGCCACGCCATATTATCTGTATGAGGAAAACGAATGGGCGCCGGAAGATGGTGTGCAGATCGTATTGCCGGAAAATGATCTGTGGGAAACCGATGCATTTCAGGAGGACATGGTACGCCCCGGGCGGATACTTCTGGAATATTATGACGCGGCAGGCAACCATACCGGGCGGGATACCTATATTGCCGGCGGAATGGACAGTGCAGAGGATAAGGGATATCTGCATGATCTTGGGGAGGAAGTCAATCCGCCGCGCTGGATGTATCAGCGCAGGGGGCGGGAGCATTGGGACTATGATGCGGAAGGCCGGGAACGGCTTTATACCTGCGCTAAGCAGTATGGGGAAACGAAGGAAGCCGTGATATTGCAGCAGAGGGATACGGCGTATGGTACGGATGGCGCGGTACAGACGGTTTCCGTGCAGGAAAATGGCGAAAAGCGGATCGATGTTTATGAAATCGATCCGGCAGGGACAGTCCGGTGCCGGCACCGGCAGAATGCGGCGGGAACCGTTTCGGAAACGCTGGAATATGAGTATGATGCGGAAGGATATCCGTTGGTCAATGCAGAAGGAATATGGCAGTGGGAGGCGGAGCACAGAAAGGCACGGCTGAGCGTGCCGGATCGGGAGGGGAAGGTGCAGGAATCGCTTTTCGTATATAACGATCAGGGACAGCCCGCAGAAAAATATTACCTGCAAGACGGTGTGTTCCTTTGCGGATACCGGGGGTATTTTGATGAAGCCGGAAACTGCTGTGAAGAATGTGATATGATGCCCATCCGGCAGATCGGCCGTTTATCTGAAGATTACCGTAATCTGTTTTACGATGAGGCCTGTACAAAACAACGGGAGCCAAGGGGGTATGCCGGGATCTATCGTTATCATGCTTATGACGGAGCGGGGCGCGAGGCGTACCGGCTCGAAGCGGATATGTTAGAGGGCTATGGGGATCTGTATCTGTATCATTATGATGATGCCGGAAGGCTGGCGGTTACGTATGTTTACAGGGTTTTCGGACAGGCCATGGACGGTTTTGCCTTAAAGACGCAGGAGGGCGGGCGGCTTTTGTTTTCCTGCGGACACCGGGAATATACGCTTTATGAAAAAAGCGGCGGCAGGTGGGACTTTATGCAGGAATATGTAACGCAGATCGAAAAAGAGGGAGCGGATGGCAGCACCGAGTATATCTGTCTTTTTTCGGAAGGATTTCCGCAGTGCAGGAAAACAGCGGATGGTGAGATCCTGGAAGAGTGGCAGGCATTTGATACGGATCAGCCGTGATCCGGTAAAAGATCCGTTTCCGGAATCGGAGCGCTATCCCGGAAAAAGGATAAGTGATCGTAATCCGCGTGGGAAACGGTTGTGAAAAGGTGTTGACAATGAGAAATCCAAGAAGAAGTAAGCGGGGAAAATGGAAAAAAGATAATTGGAAGAGCAGGAGATGGGAAAGAGATTATCGCCGGCAGTATGATGGTAAGACAGACGGGAATGCCAAAAAGGGATCGAAGTATGGAAAAGTGTTTGAAACGATAGCGCTTATTTTTGCTTTGGTATGTATTATCGGTTTTCTCGGCGTGTTTTCGGTTTATGATCTGCTCAATACCAAAGCCATGGTCGAGATCAATGCAAACCGTATATCCTATCTTGGGGAGCATCAGCATAAACACCGCAGCCTTCCGGTTTTTAAGACTTATTATTATCTGGTAGAAAATACGGATACCCATATGGCGTGTGTGGTAGCGTCCGGCTCTGAAGACTGGAGGGAGAGGCACTTTGACGGGCGCGGGTATGCAAGTGCGGAAGACGGCGTCACATGCAGCGGGATCATCAGGGGACTTGCGCCGCATGAGATAGAGGATGTTATGGCAGGCAGGATCCGGAGCGATACCCGCACAAAATACATTACGGATGCGGGTGAGGCGCTCGTCCTCGGCGGGAAGCGCAAGGCAGTGATCCGTCTGGTGCTTCTTCTGTTCTTTTTTCTGTATCTGGCCGGGATAGAGATCGTAGAGCGTTTTCATATAAAACTCGGATATGCGGCAGATTGCATATTGGGCAGCCTGATTCTGGTCTGGGCGCTTGCTTTCGCGCTGATGATCCGTAGCAGCGTGTTTGGATAGAGCGCTGCTGCCGAGATACACATTTCTTATGAATTAGTAGATGCTATGGCAAAGGAAGCAGGCCTGACAAAGGCTGATGCGGAGAAGGTGCTGAAGGCTTTCACAAACACTGTTTCCAAGGAACTGAAGAAGAAGGGCAAGGTTCAGCTGGTAGGCTTCGGTACCTTCGAAACTTCCAAGAGAGCAGCACGCAAGGGCAAGAACCCTGCAACTGGCGAGGCTATCAAGATTCCCGCAGCTACCGTTCCTAAGTTCAAGGCTGGTAAGGCACTGAAGGATCTGGTAAACGGCGCTAAGAAGTAATCCGGATCACAAAAAGAATATTTGGGCTGGTCGAAAGACCCGGGGCCACCATTTGGCGGGTAAGACACCCGCCATTTTGTTTTTGGGGGATTGTAAATTTGAAGATCATAGAGTATAATTTTACCAAACATACGCAAAATAGATAAAAATGCGGAGGATTAGAAATGCTATACTCTTATGAAGATTCTGTAAAGCATTATGGAACGAAATATCTGCTCAAAAAAGCAGTAGAGAGTGGCGCAATCTATCAACTGGAGAAGGGCGTGTATTCGGATAATGGGTATGTCCCCGCGGAGGTGATACTCGCAGTGAAATATCCTAAGGCGGTCATGACGATGGACAGTGCGTTTTATCATTATAATCTAACGGATGTTATACCTGAGAAATACTATCTTGCAACGGATCGGAACGCATCAAAGATCGCAGACAAGCGTGTTGTTCAGATATTTGAGAAAAGCGATCTGCTTGATCTTGGTGTTGAGATTGAGGAAAAAAATGGTGGTACCATCAGGATTTACAGCAGGGAGAGAATGCTTGTTGAACTATTGCGCCATAAGAGTAAGATACCGTTTGATTATTATAAAGAGGTATTGCTAAATTTTAGAGAAATAATATATGATCTTGATATCAGAGCGGTACAGGATTATGCTGAAGCGGTGCCTAAATCGGCAAGAATAATGGAAACTTTGCAAATGGAGGTGTTATGATGATTGATATCGATGCGATGATAAGGAAAGAAATAGAGAACGGATATGGTGACGCCAATGCGCAGGCAAAGGTATGTCAGGATCTGATTCTGAAGGCAATAGCTACAAGCAGTCTGAACCGGAATGTAACGATAAAAGGTGGGGTAGTGATGCGCGGAAAGACAAAAAATGTCCGCCGGGCTACGCAGGATATTGATCTGGATTTTATCAGATATTCCTTGGGCAATGACTCTATTGATGCTTTTGTGAGTAAGCTGAACTGCATTGAAGGGTTAACCATAAAACGTGTTGGAAAAATCACGGAATTAAAGCAGCAGGACTATCACGGGAAGAGGATTTTTGTCCGGATAAAAGATCAAAAGGGATTCACGATAGAAAATAAACTGGATTTAGGAGTGCATAACAGGTTGGGTCTTGAGCAGGAGGAATTCTGCTTTGATATAGCTTATGACGATGAAGGTGCCAGCCTGTTAATAAATTCCAATGAGCAAATGATTGCTGAAAAGCTTCGATCTTTGCTGAAATTTGGAACACTTTCCGGAAGATATAAAGACATATTTGATATCTATTATCTTTTCCATCATGTTAAGCAGGATAGGGTTAAACCGGTGCCTTGCTATCTTTATTCTTGATGATCCGGGGATGCGTGAAAACGATATGCAGGGCATATACAACCGTGTAAGCATGGTTTTCAAAAACAAGATGTATTTGAGAAACCTTAAGTCTAGGGATGTGAACTGGCTGGGCGAGGACATTGATGTGGTTTTAAAGGGTATTCTTGAATATATAAAAGCATTGATCTGATTTTTCTATTTCGCCGCAAAACGGGGATATTTGCGGAGAAATAGGAGAATGGAGTGATGCGGCGTGGGCAATTTACGTACGATAAAATCATGAGAGAGTATCGTTCCCGTCCGTTCTGGTACGGTTGCGGTCCTCTCTTTCCAGATAGCGTTCCAGTGTTTCAGTGAGTTTCTCCAGCTTCTTGGCATCAGCATTAAGTTCAGCATAAGTCTTCATGCTGGCATTTCCAGTAAAAATTAACACTCAAATCAAAGAAACGCGCGGAGATTCAAGAAAAGCCGGGACGGCCACGGTGGTACAGAAGTGTTTCTGCTACACTCGCCGGAAGTACGAATATCGACGTTGTTTCGGATTACCTGGACTTTATCCTCTCCGAAGTGACTGTTCACAGCGCTTCCTGATTTGATAGTAACGGGTTCTGACCGTTGTGTTTTGAGTAATTACAGATTTTTTTTGCTAAATTATGTATTATATATTGCATTTTATACGCTATATGTGATACAATTAATTATAAATTCCTAAATTGCATATTCATTTCAAAGGCAAAGCAGAAGAAATTCTGTGACGCAAAGCTATAGGGCCTGTAAAATGGCAGCCAGTTGCATTACTGATCGATCCACTTTGCCGGGAAAAGCAGAGTGGATTTTTGCTTTTAAAAAAGTTGTAGCCGCACATCACCAAAAGCAAAGGCCGGACCGATGATGCAAGAACAGGAGGGGCTATGAAAAAGTTAGAAAGAAATAAAGGATTCACCTTAATAGAGTTGATCATCGTTGTTGCGATCATAGCGATATTGGTGGGAGTCATTACTCCGAACCTGCTCCAATACATTGAAAGAGCAAACCAGGTGATAGATACCAACAATGCCAGAGCAATTGCAGATGCATTGTATTACTACTCTCTGGATGTTACCAACGAACCGCTCCGCTGTAATGAAGGGCTCAGGGATCAGAATAAAGGTCTTCGGGGATATGTGTATGTCGATGATGATGAGGTCAGGTGTTCAGATGAACTTGTTTGGAAAGCCTTGGTGGATACCGGGCTCCTGGAAGGGGAGCCAACGTCCCGTTGGAATACAGAACAAGTCAGCAAAGGCGGACGTCTCAGGGTTCATGCAAAAGCATGGTCTACATATCAGGTCGATTTCTATTTCTCGTCGGATGGTATCATTGAAGGCTTTTCATATTCTGCAATCGCCAGAGCCGGTCGGACAGAATTAGGAAATGATGAAGAGATCAGCAGATACTTTGCTTCCAAGATTAGCGGAGCTACCCATGCCAGCGAGATTGGACAAAGCCAATGATTCCCAACGGATTTCTTCTGATAGATAGCGTGATCCGGTGGTGTCCCGATCTCAGATCTTACGAGATCGGGACACCACCGGATCGTGTTATACCAGATACCCTCGATTGGTACCCGTAGCGCTGCTGCCGGTCATCATGTCATGTTTCCCGTAAGTCATCCCGGTATAAACCACATCCGTATTCTTAATCAGCGGTTCCGATGTATCCTTCTCCGCCACCTGCGCATACGCATCCCGCAGACACTGCATGATACGAGCACCTTGGCGCCTGTCACCGTGAACAGAACATTATTACCTGGCTACCAGACGAACAGACACTAGGATTAGGGATATACGGGTGATACAGTCTTTTCTTTTAACTTGCTAACGATATATCAAAGCGAATTAGTTTTTGCTCCTTAACCTATAAAAATGACGAGTTAGGGAGCAAAAATGATTGATTTAAATAAATAGGAGATAAAGGGGGGCTATACGGACGAGTGAGCCGTCCGATATACTTGGCACCGTTTACCTTGTTGGAAACGGAACAGTATCTTAATGAGATTAAGAAGATGAAGTACGGGAGAAAGCTTGTGCTTGATACATACATGATTTTCGGAGGGATTCCGTATTATCTGGACATGCTTAATAATAAGAAACCGTTATCCGAAAATGTCGATAATCTGTTCTTTGCAAACAACGCGCCTTTAAAAACAGAGTTTGATTTCATTTTCCGCTCTCTTTTTAAGGATAGTATCAATTATCGACGGGTAATTGAATATCTATCTACAAAGCTAATAGGCCAGACACGTGAGGACATATCGGGTGAATGTAAATTGACAGGTGGCGAACTCAGCAAGGTACTTAACAATCTGGTATCCTGTGATT
>JAFXQR010000207.1 GCA_017526985.1 Lachnospiraceae bacterium | reverse complement strand
GGCGGAACGGGGAGCCATCTATTCCAATATGATCATGACCGAGGGCATCACGATATCCATGTGGCTGTTCTTTATGGTGCTGCTGATCCGGGCGGTGCTGGATGAGAACCAAAAAGCGCTGGTACTGGCATTACTGCTTGCTGCGGTCATGATGGATACCCGCAAGCAGATGGCGGTGGCTTATATCACGATCTGCGCCGCTATGTTTTTTGGGCGTATGGGCAAAGATGCGCTGAAAACGTATATGAAAAGGCTGGTGATCACGGTGATCGGATGCGCGCTCAGTGTGATCCTGGCACTTGGAGGTACGCGTTTCTATAATTTTGTCCTTCGCGGTGATTTTGCGCAGAATACCCGGGATATGAACCTGGTGCTGACCACGACGCTTTATGCGGCCGATAAAGAAGATGCCGCGCTGATCGAAGAGAAGGCTGTGCGTGACCTCTTTGTCCTGACCATGAATCAGCTGGATGAGACGGAAAGCAACTATCGTTTTGCCGGCAGCGGCTGGCGGGCGCTGGAAGAACACTATGAGAATCATTTCGATGTGATCACCATTGATACCACGGGACATTTATACATCGATTATGCCGTGGAGCGTGGCTTTGCGGAAGGCATCGAGGCGGAGCGGGAGGCGGACCGCATGAGCGCGGTGATCGTCAGTAGTCTGTTTGCGGATAATCTGGGCACCTATCTGCGGATCTACGGAGCATCGATCTTAAACGGTCTGATCAATACCGTTGCCAAGCGCAGCAACCTGCTGGACTGGTACGCATTATTGGCCTACCTGGCATACACGGTATTGATGGCGCTGTGTCTTTTCAAAAAAGAAAACCGCACAGCCGGGCTGATCGGCCTTTTCGTTTTCATGGCGATCCTGATCAATGTCGGTGTGGCGGCAGCGCTGATCTTCTGCCAGACCAGATATATGATCTACAATATGGCACTGTTTTATGTGGCAGGGATACTGATGCTGTATACACGGATATTTCAAAGTAAGAAGAAGCTCTGAAGTTGAATTTTTTAGCCTGGCAGTTGAATTTTTTAGTCTTGCAATTGTGTCCAAATTGTGTCATAATCTACTGCGTGCATAGGTGGGAGACGGTTCGTGTGTGCTGCTTTATAGAAAACACCATATGCGTATATCGTGCATAATTTATCAAGAATAAATGGAGGGAAACAAATTATGGCAGATAATAATGGAAATGTAATGAACAACATGAACGCCGGCGGAGGTCTGACAGGTAATTCGATCGATTACATGTCTTCCTTGCTGACTTTCTATCTGAAGGGACATATTCAGTGGGATAATAACATGGTAGGTTTTCAGATCCCGAACACGATTTTGGGATTCATTCCTCTGGGCAAGCGTGCGCAGAGCATCCCGGTACAGCACATCACCAATGTCGCAGCAAACTTCAGCGTAAAGATCGGGAAGCTGCTGATCGGTGTGATTCTGGGCTTGTGGGGACTTTCCTGTCTGGCACACCTTGGCGACGGGTTTGGCGCATTCCTTGGTTTTGTGATCCTGCTGGCATTGGGTGCATCCTTTGTGATCGACGCTTTGGAAGTTGGTCTGTCTGTAACCCAGTCTTCCGGACAGAGCCTGAACATTGACTTCCTGATCTTTGACAAGCAGAAGGCAGAATATGCAGCACAGCAGATCAACCAGATGGTAGCTGAGAGATCCATGGATACCAATGTACGTACCAATATGGAGAATCAGACACTGCAGCAGGCACAGCTTCAGCAGCAGATGATGATGCAGCAGACCAATGCGATCGTTGGTGCGATCCAGCAGACCGCAGTGATCAATGCGGCAGTTCAGCAGCAGCAGGTGATCGCACAGAACGGCGCTCCGGTTCAGCAGGTGGTACCGGTACAGCAGGCTGCTCCGGTTCAGCAGGTGGTACAGCAGGCAGCTCCGCAGCAGATCGTAGATGGCGGTGCAGCAGCTCCGACCGACGGCGGCAACAACGCACAGTAAAAAAGCTCTTTCAAAGCCCTGCCTTGCGGCAGGGCTTTTTTTATGTTATTATGTCATCTTGGAGAGTTCTGACTATTTGGAAGTGAGGTTGTTTTTTTTGAAGGCTGTATTTGATATCATATCGAAACTGAATTATATATTGAACAGCAAGCAGAAACGGCAGTATTTTGTCGTGACCTTTCTGGCACTGATTGGTTCCGGCTGGGAACTGCTGGGTGTGGCGTCGGTGGCGCCATTCATCGAAGCCATTATGACGCCGGAGGAGTATACGGGAAAATGGTATGCGCAGCTGGTGGATCGGTTCTTCCATCCGGCGGATCAGCTGGAGACCATCACGACACTGGGGCTCCTGATCATCGCGGTTTATGTGATCAAGAATATTTATCTGATGTTTTCTTCTTATGTGCAGGCCTGGTATTCTACCGGTGTGCAGAGGGACCTTTCCATTAAGATGACACATACCTATCTGAAATCCTCCTATCTGTTTCATCTGGGAGTCAATTCCTCGGTGCTGATCCGCAGCATCACCCAGGATGTGGTAGGCGTATTTGCGGTGTTTTTCTATCTGTTCCGTGTATTGGCGGAAGTGTTCACGGTAGGGGCGATCAGCATCTTTATCATCACACTCGATCCGCTTCTGGCGGTGTCCCTGGTGGGGATCCTCGGGTCATGCCTGTTGATCCTGTTCTTTGGGTTGAAGCGTCTGGTGAAGCTGTTCGGACGCATCGGACAGGATTGTGACAGCCGTATGCTACAGTATCTGACGCAGGCGTTTAACGGCATCAAGGAGATCATGGTCAAGAACCGGCAGAAGTTTTTTGCGGAGTCTTTTGATGATGCATGTTCCCTGAGTGCAAGGGCGGCCAAGCGGAACAACTTCCTCAATGTGATCCCGATGAATGTCTATGAAGTGGTCTGCATCGGCGGCCTGATCGGTATCGTGATCATGCGTCTGCATATGACGGATGATGTGGCAGGATTTGTGACCACTCTGGGAACGGTTGCGGTAGCGGCGTTCCGTTTGTTCCCGGCAGTGGGGCGTCTGACCACCAATCTGAATGCGATCATGTACAACCGGCCGCGTCTGGATTCCATGTATGAGATGTTAAAAGAGATCGAGGAAGATGATACTTATCAGTTAAAGATGGGTGATCCGGACGATGCGGAGCCGCTGGGCTTTGAAGATAAGCTTCAGATCCAAAATGTCCGCTGGAAATATCCGGCAGGGCAGGAGGATGTATTGCGGGGCCTGAGCCTGGAGATCCATAAGGGGGAATCGGTGGCATTGATCGGGCCTTCCGGTGCGGGTAAGACAACGCTGGCGGATGTGGTACTGGGCCTCTTAAAGCCCCAGGAAGGACAGATCCTGCTGGATGGTGTGGATGTGTATCAAAACCTGGCGGGCTGGGCCAAGATCATCGGTTATGTGCCGCAGGCGGTCTATCTGACGGACGATACCATCCGCGGGAATGTGGCCTTTGGCATTTACGAAAAAGATATTGATGATGAAAAGATCTGGCATGCGCTGGAGGAAGCGCAGCTGGCAGAATTTGTGCGGGGGCTGGAAAAAGGCCTGGATACCATGGTAGGGGAACGCGGTGTGCGTCTCTCCGGCGGACAGCGGCAGCGTATCGCCATTGCCAGAGCTTTGTATGAGAATCCGCAGATCCTGGTCCTGGATGAGGCGACCAGCGCTCTGGATACCGAGACGGAGACGGCGGTCATGGAGGCCATCGATTCCCTGCATGGCAGCAAGACCATGATCATCGTGGCGCACCGTCTGACCACGATCCGCAACTGCGATGCCATCTTTGAGGTGAACGGCGGCGTAGCAACGAAGCGGAATAAAGCGGAAGTGCTGGAAGGGATCGGCTAGTGAAAATTCTTTTTATCAGCCACTATGATAATATGTACGGCGCCAACCGGGCGCTGCTGTCCCTGATCCTGGGGATGAAAGAGAGCGGCGCGCATCAGCCCTATGTGACGCTTCCGGCGGAGGGGGAGTTTACGGAGGCACTGAAGAAAGCCGGGGTGCCCTATTTTATCTGTGATATCACGCAGTGGCAGGCCATCTATAAAGAACCGGTCAGCTTTTTGATCAAGAAGGAAAAGCGGAAGAAGCAGATCGCTTTTGAGTTGGAGCGGTTGTATGAGCATTACAAAAACGAAGGCATCGATGTGATCCACTCCAATTCCAGCGTGATCGGTACCGGTGCCATGCTGGCGGAAAAGCTGGGCTGTATGCATGTGTGGCACATCCGGGAATTTGCGCAGGAACACTATGGAATGGAGTATTTCTATCCGGAAGCCCAGGTGCGGAAGTATTACGAACAGGCCACCTGCCTGGTGACCATCTCGGATGCCTTGAAAGACTATATGCGTGGGAAGTATCCGGCAGCGCGGGTGGTGCGGATCTACGATGGTGTGGATGTGGCGGAGATCACAGATGGTGCGGATGCGGCAAAGGATGATAATATCGTTCATTTTGTCTATGTCGCCTATCTTTTTCCGAAGAAGCAGCAGCTGGAGGTATTGCAGGCAGCGGCAGAATTAAAGGCGGAAGGGCTGACGGATTTTCAGATCACCTTCGCAGGGACCGGGCTGCCGGCCTATGAAAAAAAGCTGCAGGACTTTGCAAAGAAGAATGGCCTTACCGAAGTGGAATTTGCCGGCTTTGTATCGGATATTCCCGGGCTTCTGAAAAAGAGTGATGTGGGGCTGATGGCCTCGGCGTATGAAGGCTTTGGCCTGGTGACGGTGGAATATATGCTGGCGGGGCTGCCGGTGATCGGCTATGAGAGTGGGGCTACACCGGAGATCGTGACGACGGATACTGGCTTTTTGTATCACGATAAAGAAGGCTTTAAACAGGCCGTTAAGCGCCTGGTTTGGGATAAGGAGCTGCGACAGAAGCTGGGAGAGGCCGGACGCAGACGGGCGCTGGAGCATTTCCCGGCCGTCGCGAATACCACGGCGGTCCGTAAGCTCTATGACAGCCTTCAGACAGGCGGTTTATAAATGACAAAAATACAGAGGATTTTGCAGTGTATCTGATACGGTTTCATGGCGGTCTGGGCAACCAGATGTTTGAATATACTTTTTACTGTTTTTTTAAGGATCGTTTGAGGCAGCGCGGCATCGACCCGGCACTGCTCAAGGCGGATCTGACATGGTTTGACCGGAACTGGCAGGAACATCAGGGGTATGAGCTGAAGCGGGTCTTTGGCATCGAACTGCCGGCAGCGACCTATGAGGAAGTGGCGAAGGTCCACGAATATTACCCCCGCTATTATAAATTTGCCGGATTCCGCTATCTTTCGCGGCAGATCGCAAAGCGGAAAAATGCGAAACGGCCGACACCGGAGGGGCATATCTTTAATTTCGGACCGGAGCAGTATGTGTACGATCCGCAGTTTGAAGACCTGGATCCGGATAAGGACTGGTACATTGAAGGGGTTTTCTGCTCGGATGCCTATCTGAAGTATTGCGAGGATGAGGTGCGCCGGGATCTGTCATTTGTACAGCCGCTTTCCGGAGAAGATGCCGGGATCGCGGAGGAGATGCGGCAGCAGGAATCTGTGGCGATCCATGTACGCCGTGGCGATTATGTGGGAAATGTGTTTGATATCCTGGGAACGGCTTACTATGAACGGGCGGCGGAAAAGATCCGGGAGACCGTAAAAGATCCGGTATTCTATGTCTTTTCGGATGATGTGGACTATATCAGAGAGAATTTCGCGTTTCTCGGGGATTACCGGATGATACATCATTCCGGGAAGGACAGTTACCGTGATATGCAGATGATGAGCCTCTGCCGGCATATGATCATCGCCAACAGCTCCTTCAGTTACTGGGGCGCGGTGCTGGGGGAAAAAGAAGGCAGCGTGATCGTAGCGCCGAAGCAGTACAAGGCGGATGAACAGCTGGCTCTGGCAAGAGAGCATTGGACATTACTATGAATACGGAATGGTATATAAAGCGCCTTTCCTGGAAGATGCGGATGTTTATGCACACGCATTTCGGCTGGAAGGTGGCAAAGACAACTTATAACGGACGCAGGATCCTGACACTGGAAGAAACGAACCGTCACCTGAAAGAGCTGCTCT
Organism: Lachnospiraceae bacterium; assembly: GCA_017526985.1. Lineage (GTDB taxonomy): Bacteria > Bacillota > Clostridia > Lachnospirales > Lachnospiraceae > NK4A136. Next base: position 1,949 of record JAFXQR010000207.1, on the reverse strand, counting down.
TGACGAAGGAACCCTTCGCCGTAGCGCGCATCGGCGGCTCGGAGTGCAAGGCTATGGTGGCCTGCCAGCCGGAATACCACGATGAGAAGCAGAAGGCTTTCCTGCATAATCTTTTGGTGAATCTTTCCGGGTTCTTCGGGAGTATGGAGGATTTTGACCGTTTCTCCCGCCTGATGGAATCCGGTCTTTCCGAAGTGGATCTGATGGGGGTGTGGTTCAATCAGATGGAAGATTACTTCCTGAAGAGATTCGGCAAGGCGGATATGACCTACGGCCTGCTGGAGGGCCTGGAACCCTGGTACAGCCCTGACGATCCCTGGACGGCATCGCTTGCGGGTAAGCGGGTGGTGGTGATCCATCCTTTTGCGGAGAGCATCGAGAAACAGTACGCGAAGCGGGAGCTGTTGTTCCCGGGAACGGAGATCCTGCCGGCCTTTTCCCTGCGGACAGTCAAAGCGGTGCAGACCCTTTTGGGGCAGCCGGATCCGCGCTTTGCCACCTGGTTTGACGCACTGGAATATATGTACAACGAGGCGATGAAAGAAGACTTTGATGTGGCGCTGATCGCCTGCGGGGCCTACGGACTGCCGCTTGCGGTGAAACTGAAGCAGGCAGGTAAGCAGGCCATACAGATCGGCGGTTCCCTGCAGCTCCTTTTTGGCATCAAGGGGGCACGCTGGAAGGATATGCCGCAGATGCAGCGTTTTTATTCGGATGCCTGGACTTCACCGTCCCTGAAGACGGAAGGTCTGGACTCCGGTGTCGAAAATGTAGAAAACGGGTGTTATTGGTAAATTAAAATGGGTAAAAAAACTATCAAGATTGATTTTGTGGATTTCTGGCCGGACTTTGTAAAGACGGACAATTACTTCTACAACATTCTGAAAAAGTATTATGACATTGAGATCGTGGACAAGCCGGACTATGTCTTCTGTTCCTGCTTTTCCCAGAAACATTTCGCGTACCAGGATTGCGTAAAGATCTACTATACGGGAGAAAACATCATCCCGGATTTCAATCTCTATGATTATTCCATGGGCTTCCATTACATCACATTTGAGGATCGCTATCTGCGTCTGCCGCATTATGTGCTGTATCCGGAAGATGTGGAGATGGCGTTGAAGAAGCATACCTTTGACGACGAATACTACCTGAACAAGAAGAAATTCTGCAACCGGGTGGTGTCCAATCCCTATGCGGCCGGAGAGCGTGACCTGATGTACAAGGCCCTCAACGAAGTGCTGCCGGTGGATTCCGGCGGGAAATACCGCAACAATGTGGGCGGGCCGGTAGCGGATAAAGTAGCGTTTGAGAAGGCCTACCGCTTTACACTAGCTTTTGAAAACTCCTGTATGAACGGCTACACCACGGAAAAGATCCTGCAGGCCTTTGCAGGAGATACGATCCCCATCTACTGGGGCAGCCCGGATGTGAAGAAGGAGTTCAATCCGGATTCCTTTATCGACTGTATGGACTTTCCGGATATCCCGTCGGCGATCGCGCGGATCAAAGAGGTCTGGGAGAACGAGGAAGAATACCTGCGTATGGTGAAGGCCCCGATGGTACTGCCGGATTCGCAGGCTGCAGAATGCCTGAAGGAAGACTACTGCGATGCCTTCCTATGCAACATTTTCGATCAGGATATCGAAAAAGCGAAGCGACGCAACATGGTCTATGTTGGTCGTGACTACCAGAAGAAGCTGGCAGACGCCACCAAGGTGAAGCAGGTGCTCGATGTGGTCAAGCGCCCCATGCACCTGGCCCACAAGATCAAGGCGCAGACCATCTCCAGGATCAAGAAGGACTACTAAATTCGTATTTGGCGAGCTCCCGCCCTTCGCTTCGCTCGGGCCGGGAGCTCGGGGTGGGGGCTGGGCGCCGGTCTGCCGTTACAACAATCCAGGTTATCAAAGCTGCGCCGGGTAGCCATCTATTTTCGGGCCGGACGC
>JAFXQR010000206.1 GCA_017526985.1 Lachnospiraceae bacterium | reverse complement strand
TGGAGCAGCCGAAGATGTCTCCGGAAGACGAGGCTACTCTGAAGGAACTGCAGAAAGCATACGCAATGGGCGGCAACGCAGCTGTGGCAGCCGGTATGGCTCTGAATGCACAGAATACCGCTATGGTAAATGCTGCAAGCAACAGCGGCGGCGCAATGACCGGATTCCTTGGTATGGGTATGGCGCAGCAGGCAGGTATGGCAAATACCAATGGTCTGTTCCAGATGGCACAGCAGCAGATGGCGCAGCAGCAGCCGGCACAGCAGGCAGCAGCTCCGGCTCCGGCAGCAGATCCGGCAGCAGCAGGCTGGAAGTGCCCGAAGTGCGGTCACGAAGGCAATGGCGGCAAGTTCTGCGCTGAGTGCGGCGAACCGAAGCCGGCAGAGCAGGTAGGCTGGACTTGCGAGTGTGGCGCTGTGAACAAGGGCAAGTTCTGTGTAGAGTGTGGCAAGCCGAAGCCGGCGGGAGCTCCGCTGTATAAGTGCGACAAGTGCGGCTGGGAACCGGAAGATCCGCACAATCCGCCGAAATTCTGCCCGGAATGCGGCGATCCGTTTGATGATAACGATAAAGTATAAGTGACATTTTACAAGGGGCGTTTCCGAAAAGGGAACGCCCTTTTTTCTTTACAGTTTCATTGCGAAAACCCCGTGAATATGCTATAATTTTAGCCATGAGTTATATTGTTTTTGATCTGGAATGGAACCAGCCGCAGGACGGAAAACACAGCGATGAACGTGAGCTGGCATTTGAGATTATAGAGATCGGTGCAGTAAAACTGAATGAGGACCTGAAGCTGATCAGCAAGTATCAGCAACTGATCCGTCCGCAGGTGTATCAGGAGATCAATTGGCGCATCCGCAAGATGCTTGCCTTAAAACCCGGAGAACTCGCAAAAGGAAAGCATTTTCCGAAAGCGGTGCGGGAATTTTTGGAATGGTGCGGGCCGGATCCGGTGTGGTGTACCTGGGGAACGCAGGATCTGACAGAGCTGCAGCGGAATATGGCATATTATGAGATGACGCCGTTGTCCACCGAGCCGATCCGGTATATGAATGTTCAGAAAATGTATGGGGTGATGTGCGGTAACATCGCCCAGTCCAAGGCGCTGGAAACAGCGGTGGACGAACTTCAGCTGCGCAAAGATGTACCGTTTCACAGAGCATTCAGCGATGCCTATTATACCGGCAAGGTTTTGGCAAGGATTCCGGAAGAGATCCGAACGGAATGTGTATCCTATGATCTGTATCATCTGCCGGTGAGTCGCAAGAAAGAGATCCACATTGACGGGCCGGATGGAGAGTGCCTGATCACGAAGGGGTATGAGGATCGGGAGGATCTTCTGCACGATCCGCATGTGATGACGATCCAGTGCGGTAAATGCGGTGGGATCACGGTAAAAACGGCTGTACGCTGGTTTACGGCGAACAATAAGGTGTTTTATGCGGCAGGATGCTGTAAGGAACATGGATATGTTTTAGCAAAGCTCCGGGTGCGTAAGAATGAACAAAGTCTGTTTTACGCGGAGCGGGAATACAATTATATCGATGAAGCGGCGATGGAAGAGTTGAAACAACAGCGCCGTGAGACGATGGAGAAGCAAAAAGCGAAGGGGGTTGGCGCTTGACCTACGAGGCGGCTTTTGCAATCGCATCAGTGGCGCTGTCTGCGCTGGTAATCTATTATTTTATACGGCTGAATCGGGTATATAATTTCCAGAGCGGCCTTTTTTTGGCGCTGGTGATCGATAATCTGGTCACTTCGATCACACAGACCGGGATCTGGCTGCTGAGGACCCTGGCTCCGGATACACCGGTGGTGTTTTTCAGTTTTCTGAGTTATATCTATTTCCTCACACACGTATCCATGGTGGCGGTATTGTTTCTATATCTGCTCAGTACCATCAAACTATGGCGTGAGATCTCGTTAGTGGTGCGCTTTGCCATTGTTGTACCCATCAGCGTCTGTCTTCTGGTCGTGCTCTCCAATCCGATCACGCATGTGATCTACAGTTATGATGCAAACGGAATTTATTCCAGAGAACCGGGGATCATTACCACATATCTGACTTTTGCCTATTATTTCAGCCTGATGATCTTTGTACTGATCTGGTATCGGAAGAGTTTCTCAGCAAAACGCAGAGGCATCATTATGCTGATCCTGGCGATGGGTATGGCCAGTGTGCTGGTCCAGTTTTATCTGCCCGAGATGAAGGTGGAGATCATTACGATCACGATCTGCGGTTTTATCACATTTTTGTTTATCCAGAATCCGACGGTGCAGATCGATGCGGAACTGAATGTGTTCAGCAGACGCGCTTTTATGGATCGCCTGAAATACAATATGCTGTCACGGAAACGCTTTGACATCGTGGAACTGGTGATGCCGGACTTTCGTGAGCAGACACAGGAGATGACGGGCGAGCAGAAAAGAGCTGTTCTGCAGCAGGTGGCGGATTTCCTGTCAGCGGAGATGCCTAACGGCAATCTGTATCATATGGAGCAGACGATCTTTGTGCTGGAACTGATCCGGCCGGAGGCAAAGGAAGTGGGGACACTGCTTCGCAAGATCCGCGCCAGATTTGAAGAAGACTGGGAGCTGGATGGGCTTCAGATCCGACTGGCGGGCAGGCTGCTGCGCCTGATCTTACCCACAGAGGCAACGGATGAACAGCTGGTGCTGGGTGTGATGAACCGGTTTGAAAAGGGCAGTACCGAAAACCGGGTGCTGATGGCGTCGGATTTTGATCTGAAAGAGATTGAGCGCAACCAGAAGATCACCGGGGCATTGGCGCGGGCCATGGAAAAGAAGAATTTTGAGATGCGCTATACGCCGATCTATTCCCTGGGGCTGGAGCGTGTTGTGGCAGCAGAAGTATCCGTGCGTTTCCTGGATGAGGAACTGGGCTATGTGTATGATGATGAGATCTATAATTACGCGGCCCGCAGCGGACATGCCCTGCAGTTGGGTGAGATGATCTTTGAAAAAAGCTGTGAATTCATTGAGAAGCAGGATCTCAAATCCAAGGGATTGTCATTTCTGGGACTGCGGCTGCATCCGGCGATGTGCCTGCAGTACGGATTGATGGAACGCTTAAAGGAGATCGCACAGGCACATCATGTGGATCAGCGTATGCTGTGTCTGCTGATCTCGGAATATACAGTATCCAAGGCAAGCAAGGCATTTAAGGAAAATCTGACGCGAATGGGATCAGAGGGGCTGCGTTTTTGCCTGGAGGATTATGGCAGCGGTTTCACCAGTATCACATCAATCTACGAATTGCCGTTTTCTGTTCTGAAAGTGAACAAGTCTGTGATGCAGGCGACCATGAGTAATGAAAAGGCGCGTATTACGATGGATTCCACCCTTTGGATGGCGCGTGATCTGTCGATGATGACGATGGTGGAAGGCATTGATGAAGAAAACCAGTTTACATTGATCTCCGATATGGCTTGCGATCTGGCAAAGGGTAAATATTTCTTTGATCAGATCGATGAAGAGGAATTTGTCCGTGTGCTGCATATGGCAGCCGGGAAAAACCGGAAGGAGGGCGATGACGATGCAGTATGACCTGTATTTTGACTTTGTGGGAATCGCTATGCTTCTGGTGCTGTTATTATACTTCCGGCCGAAGGGGCTGAGTGCGCTGCCCAGCTATCGGATGTATTATGTGATCCTTTGCGATCTGATCATGATTGGTGTCTCGGATATCCAGTTGGTGATCTATGCGACACATCCGCAGATTGCGGCACGGGAACTGGTGTTGGTCGCCAGCGGGTTCAACTGTGCGGTGCGTCTGCTGGCTGTGGTCTTTTTTGTAGTGTACCTGCGCTGTATGACACAGGTGGAACTGCGTTTGTCGTATGCCTGGGCTAATGCGATCTATCCGCCGTTTATACTGGCGTTGCTGGTTTTAGCCGGATTTACGATCCACAGTTATCAGGCGGGGGAGAATGGGTTTGCATTTCAGAATCATCTGGAACTGCAGGCGTTTATGACCGTATTTTTGGCGTATTATCTGATCTTGAGCGTTGTGATCGGAATGCGATCGCATGCGGTGCTGGGCAAAGGACGCACGATACGGCTGGTACTAGCGGCAGTTTTGCTGAATCTGGTACAGTTTCTGCAGATCTTTCATACAACGGTTTATATCATCGTTTTCGCATCTGCTTTCATAATGGTGGATATGCTCTTTGCGGTACAGCGTGCAGAGGAGATCTTTGAGAGCGCGGATGCGATGAAGAAACTGCTGTTGATGAATACGACGGAGCAGGATTATGCGGATAAGCACAAATTCTTTGTAATGTTTATCCGGATCCTGGATTTTGATGTGGTGGAGGATGCTATCGGGCAGGAAGATGCGGACGAGTTTGTGCGGCAGTTGGTGTCCTATCTCAATGCGCTGCGCCATGATACCATGATCTTCCGCTTTGAGAAAAACTGCCTGGTACTCAAATTGTCTGATGATCCGAAGGAGGCAAGGCGCAAAACACCGGAGGAGATCGTGGAAGAGGTCAAGCGTCGATTTGAAGAGCCCTGGCGTTTCGGGCTGCTGCAGACCATGCTTTCAGCGGCTTTTGTTACGGCAAACTGTCCGGAAGAAATACCGACGATGGATGATTTTCAGAAGGTAGTCAACCGGATCCCGAGGGAAGAAATGGAAGTGGGCGAGATCCTGCCGGTGCGGAAACTGTTGTCGGAAAATGAGGATGCGCATATCCTGGAAGCGATCCGCAGAGCACTGAAGGATCATACTTTCCAGGTATACTATCAGCCGATCTATTCCACGAAGGAGAAAAAAGTGGTGGCGGCTGAGGCGCTGATCCGTCTGTTTGATCCGGAGTATGGGTTTATCCCGCCGGAGGAGATGATCACCATGGCGGAGCGCGAAGGTTATATCCTGGAGATCGGTGAGATCGTATTTACAGAGGTATGCCGTTTCTATTCGGAGAATCAGCTGGATCAGAAGGGGATCCGTTATATTGAAGTGAATCTTTCGGCGGTACAGTGTATGCAGAACCGCCTGGCGGAAGAATTTATGGAGATCATGCGTGAGTTTAATCTGTCTTCGGAAAAGATCAATTTTGAGATCACGGAGACTTCTGCGATGATCTCGAACGCGGTAGTGAGCCACAACATCTCGCATTTTGAATTGCATGGTATCTCGCTGTCGCTGGATGATTACGGAACGGGGTATTCCAATATCTCTTATCTGTATAACCTGCCGTTTATGTTTATGAAGGTCGACAAGTCGATCCTGTGGTCTGCGGAGAGTAATAAAAAAGCGGATATCATCCTGCGTAATATTTTCCGTATGGCACAGAGGCTGCACCTGAAAGTCGTGATGGAAGGTGTGGAAACGGAGGAGCAGATACGCAAACTGCTGGAGCTGAAGTGTGATTACTTCCAGGGATATTATTTTTCCAAGCCGGTTTGCGGAAAGGATTTTATTGAATATGTCCGGAATTTTAAGTTACCGGAGATCTGTAAGTGATGGTACTGAATGAATTATTCGGAAAATACGGTTATCGTATCTATATGTGCTCGGTGGACCAGCGCTATATATCCTTTGTGCAGGAGGAGAACTATTACATCAATGTGATCGGTTTCTTTGACGAGCGCAGGCAGACCAGCACACAGGCGCAGATGCAGGGATTTCTGGATGCGCACAAGGGGAGGCTTACCTATGAGCGGCCCAAGGATATCCATTTCCTGAAACTGATCTGTACAAATGCAAAAGGCGTAGGACAGCTGGTGCCCGGTATGGATGCACATGGACTGGCGGAGGAAGAGGCGGCAGAGCGCGAAGCACAGCTTACCCGGGCCTGGACGCAGGATGTGTGGTATCTGATCGATGATGAAAACCCGGATGCGATCACGGGAGAACCCATGGGAACCCGTTTGTTTGTGCCGCAGACGGCGCCGGAAGATTTTTATGGTATCAAGTCTCCGCTGGAGCAGTTTGTAGCGAAGGAAGGAATACAGATCGCGCTGCCGGAGATCAATCTGTCGGAGGCGGAGCGTACACAGCTGGGAATGGATAAGGCACCGGCAAAGGAAGGGCCGGACGGACGCCCGGTTTTGCGGGAAAAGCCCAGAGAAAAAGAGGCGGCTTGTTTTGTGACGCTGGGCCTGCTTCTGATCAATGCAACCATGTACATTTTGTCGACTTTTGACATTTTTTCAAAGGATGATTTTGCGCTGACCAACGGTATCCTGGGGATCCCGGGAGAGTGGTTTCGCCTGTTTACCTACATGTTCCTGCATTATGACGTGATGCATCTGATCAACAACATGCTGATGCTCTATGCGATCGGGTCCATACTGGAGCGGCAGATCGACCGGTGGATGTTTGCGGTGGTCTATCTGGCGGCAGGGATCGGAGGCGGCTGTATTTCTGTCTGGTATCATACCCGGCTGCTGACTCCTTACTATTCCATGGGGGCCTCTGGTGCGATCTATGGGATCATGGGGGCGCTGATGGCATATCTGATGCTGCGCCGGCAAAGGAGCCAGCGGGGCTTGTACGGCAGGATCGGCTTTGCGCTGTTTTTGATGTTTTATACCGGCACTGTGGATAAACAGATCGACCAGATGGCACATCTGGGCGGTTTTTTCTGCGGTCTGATCGTTTGCGGTATCTATTGCCTGTTGCAGGGGAATAAAAAGGTGAAGGCCGGATCAAAATAGGATTTGAAATACTTTTGTATGGAGGCATGATATGCAGATCAATATTTACTATGGTGGACGCGGATTGATCGATGATCCCACGCTGTTTACACTCAAACGCATGATGGAAGTATTTGATGAGTTGAATGTGCGTGTGGAAAAGTATGATCTGTTTGAGCAGAAGAGCAATATCATCACGCTGCCGAGAACGCTGAAAGAAGCTGACGGGATCATCCTGGCAGCCACCGTGGAATGGCATGGTGTGGGCGGACATATGGCGAGCTTTCTGGATGCGTGCTGGCTATATGGGGATAAGGAAAAGATCGCCAAGACCTATATGGCGCCGGTGGTCATGTCCACGACCTACGGAGAAAAGGAAGCAGAACTGGATCTGGCCAATACATGGCAATCCCTGGGCGGGCAGATCTGTCCGGGCATTTCCGGTTATGTGCCGGAAGAATCGGTGCTGGAAAACAATAAGGACTATCAGAAACTGATCGAAAAAAGCGCGGAGAATATCTATCGCTGTGTGAAGCAGCAGACGCAGAGGCTGCCGGCCAGTGTGATGGCGATCAAGAATATCACCTATCGTACCAAAAACACCACGCTGACACAGCAGGAGACAGAGCAGCTTTCGGAGTATGCTTCTGACGACAAGTATGTGGCAAAACAAAAGCAGGATATCAGTGAACTGGCGCAGCTGTTTAAGGGGAAGATGTCCGGTAAGAACGAAGCGGGGGCAGATCAGATCACGGCCCTATTCCGCAAAGTGTATCAGCCACAGTCAGGTCTTACGGTAAAATACAAGATCAATGTGAAGGAGCAGGCGAAGCCGCTGGTGTTGCGGATCGATGCCGGCAAACTGGAGATCGCCTATGGCGAGATGGTCTATCCGGATGTGGAACTCACCATGGACAGCGAGATCCTGCAGGCGATCACAGAAGGGCGTAAAACATTCCAGGGCGGCTTTATGGAAGGCAGTATTGTTTCCAAGGGAAATTTCGGAAGCCTGAGACAGCTGGATACACTATTTCCGTTTATGTAAAAAATGCTCCCCTCTTTTGAAGGGGGAGCTTTTCTTATCCGATGATCTGTGTTTTTACGGCATCCAGTTCTTCCGGGGCAGCTTCGCGCGGCTCCCAGAGAATGTTTTGTCCGTCTTCCTTGTAGCGCGGGATCAGGTGCAGGTGAAAGTGCATCACGGTCTGGCCGGCGGTCTCACCATTGTTCTGTACCAGATTGAAGCCGTCTGCGTGCAGATTTGCCTTCATCTTCGGCGCGATCTTTTTGGCTACGGAGATGGCATCGCGGGCGGTGTCTTCCGGCAGTTCAAAGAAGTCTGCGTAATGCTCCTTCGGAAGGATCAGCGCATGGCCTTTGGTGGCAGGGCCGAGATCCAGGATCACGCGAAATCCGTCATCTTCATAGATGGTGCGGGACGGTATCTCACCGTTCGCGATTTTGCAGAAAATACAATTGGTGTCCTTCATATTCTTATTCCTCCGTTTGCTTAATATTTTCTTCAATGAGACCGATGATGGTCTTGATGGAATTGTACTGTTCGGATTTTTCCATGTTTTGGATGTAGGTATCACGGTTAAAGTACAGCTCGTGCAGCGAATCCAGTAAGGAGTCTTCATCCAGACTTTCTTCACGCAGCACCATGCTGTAGCCCTGGGATTCAAAAGATTCGGCATTGAGGATCTGGTCGCCGCGGCTGACAGAAGCCGGCAGCGGGATCAGCAGGTTGGGCAGACGCAACGCCAACAGTTCACAGATGGCATTGGCGCCGGCGCGGGAAACCACCAGATCGGCAATGGAGAACAGGTCTTTTAATTCAGAACGGACATACTCAAACTGCTTGTAACCGGGGGTGCCGATCAGCAGATTGTCCATCTTTTCCTTGCCGCAGATGTGGATGATCTGGAAATCCGGCAGCAGTTTCGGCAGGGCTTCGCGCACTACTTTGTTGATAGCGCTGGCACCCTGACTGCCGCCCATGACCAGGATCACCGGCTGGCTTTTGTGGAAACCGCACAGTTCATAAGCGGCGTCAGGATTACCGTTCATCAGCTCTTCCCGGACAGGAGAACCGGTCAGCACGGCTTTATCTTTGGAAATATACTTTAAGGTTTCCGGGAAGTTGCAGCACACTTTGGTGGCTACGGGAATGCACAGTTTGTTGGCCAGTCCCGGAGTCAGATCGGATTCGTGGATGATGCAGGGGATCTTTAAGGATGCTGCAGCACGGATCACAGGCACCGAGACAAAACCGCCCTTGGAAAAGACGATGTCCGGCTGGATCTGTTTTAAGAGCTTATGGGTCTCTCCGTAGCCCTTGAGCACACGGAAAGGATCCGTAAAGTTTTTCGGATCAAAATAACGACGGAATTTTCCGGTGGACACACCATAGTAAGGAATGCCGAAATCGGAGATGAGTTTCTTTTCGATGCCATCATAGGAACCGATGTAGCTGATCTCATAGCCCAATTCCTGTAAATGCGGGATCAGAGCCAGATTCGGGGTAACATGTCCGGCGGTACCGCCACCGGTAAGTACGATCTTTTTCATAATCAATGCCTGCCTTTTATGCTCGAGATACGCTTGCTCAAAATATACTGCATTATAACACAACTCTTGCAGTGGGTACAAGGTTGTGATAAAATTATTTAGTTTTATTAGGGATTTTTATTGTTGCATACAGGAGGCATCAAGATGCAAAAAGCCGGTTTTGATAATGAGAAATATCTGACGCTGCAGTCGGAAAAGATACAGGAGAGGATCCGTAATTTCGGCGGGAAGCTGTATCTGGAATTTGGTGGCAAACTGTTTGATGATTTTCATGCATCCCGTGTGTTGCCGGGATTTCAGCCGGATTCCAAGATCCGTATGTTAAAGACTATGAAAGACGATGCGGAGATCGTGATCGTGATCAATGCATCGGATATTGAAAAGAACAAGGTGCGTGGCGATCTGGGCATTACCTATGATATGGATGTGCTGCGTCTGATCGATGCTTTCCGGGATTATGGTCTGTATGTGGGCAGCGTGGTGCTGACGCAGTTTGCGGAGCAGCCGGCGGCCATTGCATATCAGAAGAAGCTGGAGACACTGGGCATCAAAGTGTACCGGCACTATCCGATCGCGGGCTATCCGGCAAATATCCAGTTCATCGTAAGCGATGACGGCTATGGAAAGAATGACTATATTGAAACGACCCGTTCCCTTGTAGTGGTAACGGCACCGGGGCCTGGTTCCGGCAAGATGGCGACCTGTCTGTCCCAGCTCTATCATGAATACAAGCGCGGGGTAAAGGCCGGCTATGCCAAGTATGAGACTTTCCCGATCTGGAACATTCCACTGAAGCATCCGGTCAATCTGGCGTATGAAGCGGCAACGGCAGATCTGAACGATGTAAATATGATCGATCCGTTCCATCTGGAAGCATACGGAGAGAAGACGGTCAACTATAACCGTGATGTGGAAGTGTTCCCGGTGCTCAATGCGATGTTTGAAAAGATCATGGGCGAGTCACCCTATAAGTCGCCGACGGATATGGGTGTCAATATGGCAGGCAAGGCGATCGTGGATGATGATATCGTGGTAAAGGCATCTAAGCAGGAGATCATCCGCCGCTATTATAATACTCTCTGCCAGCGCAGACAGGGCAATGCGGATGATGCACAGGTGATGAAACTGGAACTGTTGATGAAACAGGCTGAGACTACACCGGAGGATCGCCCGGTGATCGGGGCGGCACTGTTAAAGGCGGAGATGACCGGAGCGCCGGCGGCTGCTATGGAACTGCCGGACGGACGTATCGTGACAGGACGCACCAGCGATCTGCTGGGGGCATCGGCGGCGCTGCTTTTGAATGCGCTGAAGGCGCTGGCCGGTATTCCGGATGAGGCAAAGCTGATCTCGCCGGAGGTCATCGACCCGATCCAGAATTTGAAAGTAAACAGCCTGGGCAGCCACAATCCCCGTCTGCATACCGACGAGGTATTGATCGCGTTATCGGTATGTGCAGCTACGGATGAGCAGGCAGCAAAGGCACTGGAGCAGTTGAAGAACCTGAAGGGGTTGGAGGTGCATACTTCTGTGATCCTGTCCCAGGTGGATACCAACACCTTCCGCAAACTGGGCGTGAACCTGACCAGCGAGCCGCATTACCAGACCAAGAAACTGTATCATAGATAAGAAAAGTAATAAGGAAAAGAGGTATGTTAAATGCCGGAATACAATAACAATCCGCAGGGCGGAGGAAACGAAGAAAACAATTTCAATAAGGGCAATAATAACGGAAACAACGGGAATAACGGCGGAAATAACGGGGCAAACCGCGGACCGAATATCCTGGCGTTTATCGTGGTTACCATGCTGGCGTTGTTATTTATCAGCTGGTTTGTGAACCGTTCGGCGACATCCGCAGAGGAACTCAGCTACAATGAGTTTATTACCATGGTGGCGGATGGTAAGGTAAAGGCGGTTGTGATCCAGTCGGATCGTATTTTGATCGAAACGAAGCGCGGTGATGGTGCGGCAATGGCAGGACCGAGTTATTATACCGGTCTGGCAGAGGATGTGGAGACTGTTACCAATCGCATGCTGGACGCGGATGTGGAGGTTAAGACCAAAGTAGAGGACGGCAGCAGCCTGATTCTGAATCTGGTGCTGACCTATGTACTGCCGATCGTGCTGCTATGGGTATTGATGGGCTTTGTGTTCCGCCGGATGGAGCGGGGCGGCGGCCTGGGCTTTGGTGTAGGACGCAGTACGGCAAAAATGTATGAGGGCAAAGAGACCGGCATCACCTTTAAGGATGTGGCCGGTGAAGATGAAGCGAAAGAGTCTCTGGTAGAGATCGTGGATTTTCTGCACAATCCGACCAAGTACTCCAAGATCGGTGCAAAGATCCCTAAGGGTGCGTTACTCGTAGGCCCTCCGGGAACCGGTAAGACATTGCTGGCCAAGGCGGTAGCCGGAGAGGCGGGCGTGCCGTTCTTCTCCCTGGCGGGTTCCGATTTCGTCGAACTGTATGTCGGCGTAGGTGCTTCCCGTGTGCGTGATCTGTTTAAGGAAGCGGAAAAGAGTGCGCCGTGTATCATCTTTATCGATGAGATCGATGCCATCGGACGCAGCCGTGATTCCAAGTACGGTGGCGGTAATGATGAGCGTGAGCAGACATTGAACCAGCTGCTTTCCGAGATGGACGGCTTTGATGCCAAGAGCGGCATCATCCTGCTGGCAGCGACCAACCGGCCGGAAGTACTGGATAAGGCACTGTTAAGACCCGGACGATTTGACCGGCGTATCATCGTGGAAGAGCCGGATCTGAAGGGGCGTGTAGAGATCCTGAAGGTACATTCCAAGGATGTGCTGATGGATCAGACCGTCAATCTGGACGAGATCGGTCTGGCGACGGTGGGTGCCGTGGGTGCGGATTTGGCCAATATGATCAATGAAGCAGCGATCCTGGCCGTCAAGAACGGCAGGGAATATGTGAGCCAGAAGGATCTGCTGGATGCCGTGGAACTGGTGAGCATGGGTAAGGAAAAGAAAGACCGTATCCTGTCCCGTCAGGAGCGGCGTATCGTATCCTACCACGAAGTGGGACACGCGCTGATCCATGCGCTGCAGACCAATTCGGAGCCGGTACAGAAGATCACGATCATCCCGAGAACCATGGGTACCCTCGGCTATGTATTGAGCTATCCGGAAGAAGAAAAATTCATGCAGACCGAGAAGGAGCTGCGTTCCGAGCTGGTCAGCCTGCTGGCCGGACGTGCTGCCGAGGATATCGTATTTGATACGGTGACCACGGGCGCGGCAAACGATATCGAAAAAGCGACCCGTATCGCCAGGGCGATGGTAACCCGCTTCGGTATGACCAAGCGCTTCGGTATGATGGGTATCGAGACAGTGCAGGATGAGTATCTGAACCGTAATACCGTGATGAACTGTGCGGATGAGACAGCTGCCGGTGTAGATGAGGAAGTGATGGCGCTGATCAAGAGCAGCTATGCACAGGCAAAGCAGCTGCTGGAAGAGAACCGTCATGTGATGGATAAGATCGCTGAATATCTGGTGGAACGTGAGACTATCACCGGACATGAGTTTATGGAGATCTACTGCCGTGAGAAAGGCATCCCGATGCCGGAGAAGGAAGCAGGCAGCGAGAAGCCGGCCGTGATCGATGGCACGAAGGGCAATGAGCCGGAAATGACGGAAGACGGAAAAGAAATAATCTCTGTAAAACGCGGACGGGATTCCGAAGGCTACCATGCAAAACTGGGGAATCCGGAACAGTTGGCTGCTGCGCAGACGATCACACCGCAGCCGCAGGGAAATCAGGAGACGACGGAATCACCGTTGTTAAGTGCTCCGGCAGAGCCACAGAATGAAGGCACACCGCAGCCGCTGCAGACAGAACCGGCAGCGCAGGAAGCGACTCCGACCGAACAACCGGCTGAGCAGAATAGCGAAGAGGGAGCGGAGCAAAAAGAAGAAAATCCCTTTGCTGCAGAGTTTAAGAAACGGGCATACAAAGCGCCGGATGATAATGAATGAGTGAAGAACACCCGAAGGAAAAACATGAAGAAAAATTCAATGTGGCGGAGGAGTTGAAAAAGCTCCCCCACCGCCCGGGCGTGTATTTGATGCATGACGCGGAGGACACGATCCTTTATGTAGGTAAGGCCGTCAACCTGTACAACAGGGTGCGGTCTTATTTTCGTGAAAAGATCGGACGGGGGCCGAAGATCGACAAGATGGTGAGCCTGATCGACCGTTTTGAGTATATCGTGACGGACAGTGAGTTGGAAGCCCTGGTACTGGAAAACAATCTGATCAAGGAATATCGGCCGAAGTATAACACCATGCTGCGGGACGACAAGACCTATCCGTACATTCGGGTATCCGTAGCGGAGCCCTATCCCAGGGTGACCTTAACACGCCAGATGAAGAAAGATAAGGCGAAGTATTTCGGGCCATATACCAGTGCGCTGGCGGTGCGGGAGACCATCGACCTGCTGAACCGCATCTACGGGCTGAGGACTTGTAATCGTTCCTTGCCAAAGGAGATCGGAAAAGGGCGGCCGTGCCTGAATTATCATATCGGGCAATGCTGCGGCCCATGTATAAAAGATAAGGTCTCAGAGGCACAATACCGCGAACGCCTGCAGGGGGCGCTGGCCTTTCTGGGGGGCGATCATGCGCCGGTGATCAGGGAACTGCAGACGAAGATGCAGGAAGCTTCCGACAATATGGAGTTTGAGGAAGCCATCCGTTACCGGGATCTGCTGGAAAGTGTCAGAAGCGTGACCGAAAAGCAGAAGATCGAGGATATGGGGCAGGAGGATAAGGATATCGTGGCACTGGCCAGGGATGAGCAGGATGCCGTGGTGCAGGTCTTCTTTATCCGGGCCGGTCGTATGGTGGGGCGCGAGCATTACTATATGAACCAGACGGAAGGAGAGAGCAATGAGAGCATCCTGACCGGTTTTCTAAAGCAGTTTTATGCCGGTACGCCGTTTATCCCCAGAGAGATCATGCTGCAGGAAGAGAGCAGTGAGCAGGAAGTGATCGAACAGTGGCTGAGTGAGAAAAAGGGCAGCCGTGTGTACCTGCGCACGCCAAAGATCGGCCAGAAAGAGAAGCTGGTGGAGCTGGCGGCACATAATGCACAGATCGTACTCTCCCAGGATAAGGAAAAGATCAAGCGGGAGGAAGGACGGACCATCGGTGCGGTGCGGGAACTGGAGCATCTGCTGGATATGGAAGGGTTAAACCGGATGGAGAGCTATGATATCTCCAATATCAGCGGCTATGAGAATGTCGGTTCCATGGTGGTGTATGAGAAGGGTAAGCCGAAGCGGAGTGATTATCGTAAGTTCCGTATCAAGACTGTCAGTGGCGCGGATGACTATGCCAGCATGCGGGAAGTGCTGACACGGCGGTTTACGCACGGCCTGAAGGAGAAAGATGAGGGGGCGGAAAATGGCCATTTTGATGTGTTCCCGGACATTCTCCTGATGGATGGAGGACGCGGTCAGGTCAATATAGCTCTGGAAGTATTAAAGGAGCTGCAGATCGATATTCCGGTCTGCGGTATGGTCAAGGACGACAACCACCGTACCAGGGGCTTGTATTACAATAACGAGGAGATCCCTATTGATAAGGACAGCGAGGCATTTAAGCTGCTTACCCGCATTCAGGATGAGGTGCACCGCTTTGCTATCGAATATCACCGGTCTCTGCGGACCAAAGAGCAGGTACATTCCGTACTGGACGACATCCCCGGGGTGGGACCGATGCGCCGTCGGGCACTGATGAAAGCTTTTGCCTCCATCGACGAGATCCGGGAGGCATCGGTAGAGTTGTTGATGGAGAAAGCGGAGCTGCCTAGGAATACGGCGGAAGCGGTGTATCATTTTTTTCGACAAGGATAAATTCGTATTTGGCGAGCTCCCGCCCTTCGCTTCGCTCGGGCCGGGAGCTCGGGGTGGGGGCTGGGCGCCGGTCTGCCGTTACAACAATCCAGGTTATCAAAGCTGCGCCGGGTAGCCATCTATTTTCGGGCCGGACGC
>JAFXQR010000205.1 GCA_017526985.1 Lachnospiraceae bacterium | reverse complement strand
TCACAAAATGCTTCGGCAAGGCTTCGAAAACTGCTTTATCTGTCCCGGCTTCCATGTATACTCCGCAGACTTTTGTCCACCTCACCCGCCCTTCGGGCACCCTCCCCTCAAGGGGAGGGCAAGAGTTTTTCGCCACAGCAACGGAGCTCTCCAAATACGAATTTATCGCAGCATTTTATAGATCGCGTCCATATCGAGATGTTCGCGGATTGCCTGCTCCAGAATGTCGTACTGCTGCTGCCGATAGGCATTGCGATCGATCGTTTCCCCGGCCGCATATTCTATCCCGGCGATACTGCAGGCGCCGGATAAGAACGCCCGCCGAAAAACATCCGCGTCAAATAAGCCGTGCAGATAAGTCCCGAGAACACGCCCCTGTACACAACCGTCCTCTTTGCGATTTCCGTTCTGATCGGTTAATTGGCAAAACGCCGGCGCGCCATCATGTAATACAGACTGTCCCATATGGATCTCGTAGCCATCCAACAAAAGCCCGGAAAGATCGCCATACAGAGATTCACCTGCAAGCACCTTTCCTTCTGCTCTCGTCCGCACCTTCTGCTCCGCAAAGACCGTATCTACCGGAAGCAGCCCCAGCCCGGAAGTTGTAATATTCCCCTCCGTGATGGTCTCTCCAAGCATCTGATAACCACCGCAGATCCCAACGACCATAGCGCCATCCCGGACACATCGTTTGATCACGATATCTAACCCGGATTCCTTCAGCCACTTCAGATCTCCCAGCGTGTTCTTGCTGCCCGGCAGGATGATCATATGCGCTTTCTGCAGATCTTCCTTCTTCGTTGTGTAGCAGAGAGAGACACCATCTTCTTCCTCCAGCGGCGCAAAATCGGTGTAGTTGGAAATATGCGGCAGGCGCACTACGGTTATCTTTAAACCACCTTCACCATGCCGTGCTCCGATCCGCTCACTTAGACTGTCTTCTTCATCAATATCCACCTTGAGATAAGGCAGTACACCAACAACCGGGATACCGCAAAGCGCTTCGATCTGATCGATCCCCGGCTGAAGCAGCGCCACATCCCCCCGGAATTTATTGATGATGATCCCCCGGATGCGTTGGCGCTCCTGTGGCTCCAGCAGCATCACCGTGCCGTAGATCTGCGCGAACACGCCACCACGGTCAATATCCGCCGCCAGCAATACCAGCGCGTCCACCATTTCCGCCATGCCCATATTGACGATATCTTCCTGCTTTAAATT
This sequence comes from Lachnospiraceae bacterium, assembly GCA_017526985.1. Classification (GTDB taxonomy): domain Bacteria; phylum Bacillota; class Clostridia; order Lachnospirales; family Lachnospiraceae; genus NK4A136. The sequence continues at coordinate 9,045 of JAFXQR010000205.1, read as the reverse complement.
GATCTCCGCAGGACTGCCGGCACCTTCGATCACAATGGTATCATATTTTTCTTCGAGAGAATGAAATGCCTTTAGGATATCCGGCACCAGTTTCTTTTTGTATTTGAAATACTCTTTCGCGGACATGTCGGACAGCACTTCGCCATTTACGATCACCTGAGATCCGGTGTCGCTGTTAGGTTTTAACAATATCGGATTCATGGCGGAGAGCACTTCCGTCATGGCAGCTTCTGCCTGCATGGCCTGCGCCCGGCCGATCTCCAGCCCTTCCTTCGTCACAAAAGAATTGAGCGCCATATTCTGTGATTTAAAGGGTGCCGCCTTATGTCCGTCTTTTGCAAAGACGCGGAGTAAGCCCGCAGTGATCAGGCTTTTCCCCGCGTTCGACATGGTACCCTGCACCATGATTTTTTTACTCATATCCCACTCCAAAAAATAACATTATCCTTTATTGATCAGGCTTTTCCAACATGTAAAAGGATAACACAAAAACAGCCCTGCCGCAAGGCAGGGCCATTAGAGCTTACATCAATACCATATCACGGTTTCTTGTACAGCACTGCATCGCTGTCGGTAAAATCCGTCAGATACGGCACAAACTTGATCGCTATCATCTTATCTCCCGCCGTGTCTACCGCCAGCTCGCCATCTGCTACCGGACGATTGCCGGCGTCACCAACATTACTGTGCAGACGAATGTGGATCGGATCTGAACCGTCATTTGCTACCCACTGTCCGCTGAACAGCCAGTTGTCACAGTCATCCAGCAACTCCCAGGTATAATCATTCTTCAGGACAAGCGATGCACCATTGGGATACAGCCAGGTACCAAAGTAGTCATCCAGAGGATCCTTCAGCCCCATATGAGCATAGCTCATATAAAACTGTATATCACCGCAATCCAGCACCGGATCCCGATTCTCATCCTCACAGATCTGCGCGTTATACAAAAGATTTCCTGCCTCGTCCGTGATCGTATATCCGCTGCCCGACTGTTTCCAGGTACCGGACAGAGTATCTTCATCACGATCCCCTGTTCCGAAACCTGTCTCTACCGCCAGCCAGGTACCGTCTTTAAAGAAACGGTAACCCGCAATGGTCCGATCCACATAGCTGCGCAGATACCAGCTTCCGGTGATCTCTCTATCCGTCACCGGAGTCAGCGTGCTGCTGCCGGCGGATCCTGTATCCTCCGCGAAGGGTGTAAACGGAAGTGTCTGCATATCATAGGTATCCATGATCTTCCAGAAATCCTCTGCTTCCAGGTTCAGCCATATCGAATTCTCCACATCAAATTCACCGGTGTTATTATGATAATAGCTCGTGATCCCGTTGTTTTCATCCGAGAAGTAAAAATCATCCCATTCCAGATTCTTTCCGTTTGCACTTAAATGACAGGTTCCGAACATGCTGCTCATAGCACCGTTGGAACCGAAATAATAAAAGCTGTTATCTCCGATCCACTGGTAGCTGCTGCGGGTATAGCCATCGATAAAGCAGAGCAGATAGTCTTCAAAAAGAGTATAGCCGGAGTAGATATAGGCACACTCCTTTTCATTCATACCATTGGATGCATTTTCCCCGATCAGCAGCTCCGGTACATCATCTCCATTGATGTCCATAAGCACATAACCGACGCTTTTCTGCACCGCATCCTCACCTTCATACATCAGCTTTTCCATCAGGCCTGTGCCGATATATTCGTACTCTGCATCCTCATCATATCCATTCAGGAACACTCCCGAGATTTCCGTGATGATCGGAGCATAGTATGCCAGGTACTCATTCTCATCCGTTCCCTCTGTTACTTCCGGCGCTCCGGTATCCTGTCCGTTGCCGTCCTCGGTCACATCCACCGGAATGGCGCGATCAACGGTTGTATCCTCACCGTTATCCCTGTTCCCGTTATCATCGTCCTCCTGCGATGCCACGGTACCGCGTTCGTTATTTTCGTCTTTTCCGCATCCGGCCGGTGCGAGCAATACCGGCACCATTACCAGGATTCCCAAACCACGGATCATAGCATTTCTCTTTTTCATAAGCCTCTCCTCCTTTGTCTGTGTCCGCATATATCAGCAGGCCTGAAAAACACCGTCCTTTATTATACTGATATCTGTCCCTGCTTTCAATGCTTTATTCCGGTCGTTTGGTCCCGCAGTCACCCCAATATCAATATCCCAAAAATTTCTTCAGCTCCGGATCCGCCAGCAGATCCGCTTTTCCCAGGCCAAAGGATCCGCCCGGAACGATCTCAAGATAACGGTCCAGAAATGCTTCGTAGTTCTCCGCCTCAAAGCAATCCGGCGTGATAAAAAAGGTTCTGCTCCCGCCTGTGGTCCGGTCCCCGGCCTGCACATAGACCTTATAATCCCCGCTCTGCAGTCTGGAAACGATATACTTTTCCAGTCCCCATCCGTTGATATCCACGCCGCCAAAGGGAACCGAATGCTCTTCAACGACCGGATTTGCTTTTAATGCCGCATCCTGATACTCCCGCTCCACATCTTTCAGGAAACCATCCGCAGACGAAACATCCCATACTCTGTATTCGTCCTCTTCTCCGTTTTTTCTCACAAACTCCCATTCCCCGTTTACCTGTTGGATCGCATACTGCCAACATTCCTCCAGCATACTTTTTTCCAGCCAGCGATAATCCTTCTTCACTTTCTCGTAAGCCTTCTCGAGATAGACATCAATATCATAGCCATAGGCAAACTTGATCGCGGGATCCGAGTTCTTTACCTTATCTTTCGTATACTCGCACAGGAAATCCACAAATTCATCCGCAGTACTTCCCTTCGTCCATTCCCGGATATCCTTCTCCCCCATAAAGGTGCCCCAGTCCTGTCCGAACACATACTTTCCGTGACGCGGCACGATCACATAGGGCGTTATTTTTTTCATCTGCGCTATGCTTGCCCAGGGATACTCCTTCTGCAGCTTTTCCCTGGCTTTTTCGTAATACACTTCAATATCCGTACCGTATGGAAACATCGCCGGATCCGCCACCGCATGCTTGTTCCGTTCCTCCTCAAGGATCCGTTCTTTTTCCTTTTCTTCTTCTGCAGCAAAGATCTCATCGGAGCTGAGCTCTGTCCAGGCCCACACCTTCTCCATGCTATAGCTGGCCAGTGCCGATGCATAGATAAAGGATCCCGTATTCTTTTCCTTCCCCGGCTCCCACCTTCCGGCCGCCATTCTCCCTTCGTTTAAGATCAAAAGGCAATACTGTTTCTTTTTCGGAAAATCTCCACCCTGAAAAGTCTTAAACTCTGTGATCTCGAAAAAATGATCCTCTTCTCCCTCTTTCCCCAGGTTGATCTGTTTGGTGCCCGCCTTCTCCAGGCATCCGCTCATATCATAACCTCTCAGCACATGCCATCCCGATACCTCCGATAGTTCCACATTATCAAAAGATCCCCTGCTGAACTTTCCGCTTACCGGCTCCCCTTCTTTCGTGTTATTCGGATACCATTTTCCTGCGGTGTGCCTGCCGTCTTTTAATTCCAATAGGCAAAAATCCCCATACTCCGGCAGATCCGACTCTTCCACCTTATGAAATTCCTGAAACCGCAATTTGAGTTTTGTATGATCACATTCAAACATGACGCGTCTCCTCAGCCATTAAAATATCCACGTACAAACCGTCACATCAATTGCTTTCATCTTCACCAAGCGCTTTTCCGCATTCCCGGCAGAAGCGGTCTTTTGCAGGTACACGATTTCCACACGCGGGACAGTCACGATAAAGCACGACATCCTTTAATGCCCCTCCGCATTCCGGACAAAATTTATACGGCTTAGTACGATAACCACAATCGGGGCAAAAACAATAAACACCAATCAGCTTCTTCGTCTCATCTTTTTCTTTCTTCGCATAGGATTGCTGCTGGGCAAGGATCATATTCATGCCATTAAATGCGTCGTTACCGCCATTCATCTGCGCTGGTCCGGCATAGACCATCATCATCTGCGGAGGCATCTGTGTCGGTCCCGCATAAACCGCCATTGTGTTTATCCAATCCTTCGGCTTGTACATTTCGTCTACATACATAAGCGGCCGGGACATTTCCTGCCGGAATACCTTTATCGCCTCCTCTGAGTCGGCATCCAGCGCAAATCCACCGATCTCAACTTCCGCCCGGATCCCTTTATTCGCCAGTGCTTCCTCCACTGCCTTTATCAACCATTCATCTCTGGAACGATAGGAATAAAACAATCTTCCCGGATTCTTTTTTTGCAGGTTGTGCAGAAATTCCGTTAAAGCAGCTATCGTGATCTCTTTTACGGCTGCCTTCATGGATTCCTCATCCGGATATTCCTCCGGATACTCTGGTACATTCACAGATCCGTTGATCCTACAGTCCACATCAATATCCAATCCGATCCTTTCATCCAGTTCCTGATATCGGATCGGTTTTGCGGTTCCGAAAAATACTTTCACCGGTTCCATCCCTATTTCTCCTTTGAAATTTTAAATAAAGAAACCGGCCCTGCCGCACGACAGAACCGGTTGAAAACTTCACCTGCTTACGCCCAGGGGTCCTCTTCCTTCGGCGCCTTTACTCCGGGGCAGAGATATTCCTCGTTCAAAAACCACTCCCCCGTGCTCCCTTTCTTGCGAAGTCTTACCTGACGGTCGCTGTCGGAGCCGGAAGATTTCACCCACAGGGTCACATAGCCGTCCTTCTGGTTATCGTATGAATTGGGATGATCAAATACCGTGATCTTGAACGGCTCCGTCGGCTTATAGTTGTTGTCCGGTGTCGTTCCCTCAAAATAGGACCGCATCAGATAATCTTTTCCCGTAATAGCGTCCTTCATTCTGCTCAGTTCCTGATTCATCAACGGTGCCGGCCCTTTTAAGAAGGTCAGCATCTGCACCGTCTGATCATAATCCTTGTTAAAGTTGCTCATTGCAAGGATCACCAGGGCTACTACACCAAACGGATTCTGCAGATTTGCCTGGGGAAGTGCCTTTAATTCCTCTACCGTCTCCGGAAGCTTCGCAAAGGTAAAGGTCTCCTTCTTCTGCCGGATACTGTTGACCGCCTGATGCGCCAGCTTATCCGCGCCCTGCAACGCACTGTTCATTACTTTATGGCCACCGCTGGTCATAGCACTGGAGATACTGTTCTCCGCATGATTTAAGATACTGTCTAAAAGTCCCATGAATCAAAACTCCTTTCCTTTGTCCGCGTTAATCTGCCACCGACCATTTTGCGGCATTCTTCGCAACAACTTTACAAAGATTCGATAATGCTTTCAACATCTCATATGCCAGATCACAATATTTGGTTCCGGTATCCGACGGTGTTCCCAAGGACATCCCCAACTTGCCTGCCACTCGCTCTACACTTGCCGGATAATGGAATATATTATCTTTGTTCTCTCTTATATCTTTTTGTACACTATATACACGTACAAACACTTCCCTCATTACAAAACATAGCTTCTTAATACTCTCCCAAATATTTCTTACTTTTGTTTGACATACCACCTTAAGACAATAATCTTGCATTTTACCCACCCTTTCTGTAGCTTCATTATAATAGTCTTCTGCAGTTCCCCCGCCATAACTTCCGTATTCACGAGTATCCCTATCTATACAATGGAACAAATTCAACCCTTCCGCTGCCGGCTGCCTGGTACTATTCAAAAAACGATAAAGCGGACGATCCGGTTTTCTTGTCAGTACATCATCCAAAGCCGCATAACAAATATCGTAATTTTCTTCATAACTATTACTTTTTCTTGTCCCTAAACCGACATAGATCTTTGCACTATTCCAATAGTCATATAGCTGCTCATATTGTTCGAATGCATAATCAATCAGTTTTATTTCTTCACTTCCATATGTTTGTTTCATCTTAGCCGCGAAACAACTGATCTTGCACATAGTCTTCAAGGGTTCCCCACTTAGCCAGATTAAACATTGACATAATTCATCTAATATTGCTTTGTGTCCTGTTGCGACATAATATAGTTCCATTAAAGCCTGACGATCCTCATCCGTTTGATCCTCACTGCCTTTCATCAAAAACTCGTCCATATGCGTTTTCAGCCAGAAATTTCTTCGTCCATACTCTCTGAAACGACCGCTTGTCAGAACATTCACTACATCATTCAGTGCCGTGACCATTTTATCATAGTCTAATGTACCACTACTTAACTGCATGCAAAGCAACTGGGCATTTTCAACTGCGTCACCAACTTCCTGTACCATCGCATACGCATCTTCCTTATGAAGCAGTCTCGCATCCAGCTCACCATACTTTTTTTCATCATTATTTTCATTTTGCACTTCTGTGTCTTTTACTTCCATTTCATCGTTCATTTCGCCCATATATACTCTCCTTACAACTGTAATAACATCCGCTTATGCAATAATTTATGCTAGAACCGTATCTCATATGTTGAGATATACCACCTGCCGTCACCGACACGCTTTAAGGTATGCTTCGCCGGCGAGCCGATCTGCTTACCGTTCTTATCGATCGATGATGTCTGAACATACGCTTCTTCGATCCGTTCCCCGTATGCTTCCTTGATCTTCTTCTGTTCATCTTCATCCAGGAAGAAGGTATCGATGCTATTATCATCATAGCCCTGAACGACTTTGGTAACCGTCTTCTCCGGATCCACCATGGCGTGAATATATTCGCCATGGAAACGCTCCTGATGCAGGTCCCAATGGTACATGATAAGTGCCAGCTGATTCGGATCATCCCTTCGCTCCGGATCAATGCAGTCAAGATACAGAGGATAATTCTTTTCCTTGATCGCTGTCATAAATATCTCTACCAGCCGTTCCGGCGTCACATCATCCGGCACCTCTTTTACAGTATAGAAAGCATCTTTGAGCTCCTCCAGCTTCTCTTCATCAATAAACTTACCGGTACGCTCACCACTTTCATCATAGACCGCCATAATATGTCCCGGAACATACAAAGCAAGAGGCTCTACTTCCCAAGCCATAATGGGCGGTGTAATCTGTGTCTCATTCGCATCCGGAGACTCCATAGCCAGTTCGGTGATCTTTCCGATGATCGTCCATTCCTTTACTTCCATCATCGTCGTGTCCACCTGACGACGATAACGCTTGACCGCTTCATAAGGCCCCAGCCACTCTCTTCCGTCAATGCGGATGAAATACATACCATCCGATCTCGTTCCGCACCAGATATATTCACCGTTGGAACCCATGAACTGATTTTCGGGATATCGTACATTATCTAATATAACGACCTTGTCTTTTACATCATCCAGTATATATTTCTTGAAATCCGGCGTGGGATACATTCTTTCAAGTTTATTCTGTGTATTCGCAGCAAGGAAATCATTCCATGCCTTTTCGCTGACATCCGCATAATGCTTGCGCAGGTTTTCTTCGTTTTCCAGATAAACCATATATGTCGGATCTACCGTTACGATATTACCGGCGCCACCTTTCACACATTTTTTTGCACGATCATACAAACTTAAGATGCGATCATCATTCTGATCATACTCCATCAGCATCTTGATCCTGCCCAGGGCATCTTCCTTGTTACGGAAAACATAGCCAGCTGCTCCCTGTGCGCGGGCCACTTCTTTTTCGTACTCCTCCAGATAATGCGTTGCCTGGGTAATACGGGAATTCAAATTGTCTTTGGTAATGGTAAAAACGGAATTGTCAAACATACCTTCGTTCCCTTTCTGTATAATTTGATCTGCTGCGATACTTCCCAGAACGGAATTGGCTGCCGCAAACATCTCACCTACAATATTATACCCGAAGAACGACTTTTCGTAAATCATTCAAAAGGAGGATTTACAGTCCCGACATTTGGTAATATTGTACATATTCTGATGTTTTATATATTGGAATACTGTTCAGAACTACCCGATGCAACGAAATACCACAGTAAAGTAAGTGAAAATAGTTAGAATTGTTAGAATTGATCTTTCAGGAAAGGATCAGATACCTCATGGCAAGCATGATCATCACCCTGAGGATCAAGCCAATGAGCAGCATCAGAAATGCCGTCACATACATCAATACATTCACCCGAAAAATATCCTTGCGTTCGATCTCCCGCGTGGCATCCCCGATATAGGGCTTTTCTTTCTTTTTTCCGAAATACCAGGCGTCTCCTGCCAGACGGATCCCCAGCGAACCTGCACATGCACTCTCTGTCTGTGCCGAATTCGGGCTTTCATGGCAGAAACGGTCACGCCTCCAGATGCGAAAGGCGCCTTTGTAGTCCGCGCCGGTTAGTGCCGCTGCCACACACCACAAAAGTGCCGCGATCCTGGCAGGAAGGAAATTGACGACATCATCCAGTTTGGCCGCCGCTCTACCGAAATACAGATACTTCTCGTTTTTATAGCCGATCATGGAATCCATGGTATTGATCGCCTTATAGAGCATGGCCAGCACCGGGCCACCCAGGAACAGATAAAACAACGGTGCCACCACACCATCCGTGGTATTCTCCGCCACCGTCTCCACCGCCGCACGCATCACACCGCGCTCATCCAGCGTCCGTACATCTCTTCCGACAATGCGGGATACCGCCTCTCTGCCCTTCTGCAGTGCATGATCTTTATCTCCAAGTGCTTTATGTACCCTCATGCTTTCCAGCTGCAGATCCCGCATGGCCAGCGTGCTGTCACAAAGCAGTGCCGCAAACAAAATGCCTGCTGCAAAATGCAGTTTCAGGATGCCGTAAAAAGCCCCATAGGTCACAACAAAAGTGATGAGCAGTACCATTATGACCAATAGGATCCCGCGCCGGAATCGCGCACGGTCCGAAGCCTCTTTGCCGTACAGTACTTTTTCCAAACCGCTGATGACCTTGCCGATCAGACAGACCGGATGGAAACGCCCGATGGGATCGCCAAACAAAAGGTCCAGCAAAAACCCCAGAAAGATCACGATCGTGCCGTACATAAAGGTATTCAGCGTAGTAAATTCCGAAAGTCCGTTCATTTAATCCTCTGCGCGATGCCACACACCACACGGTAGACTTCTTCCGCCCTTTGCGCCGCTACACACATAGT
>JAFXQR010000022.1 GCA_017526985.1 Lachnospiraceae bacterium | reverse complement strand
CCGTGTTTGCATTCTCCTTATCCCCGATATACATAATTGACTGGCTCTTTTTGTACACATCATCCAGCATGCGCACAAAGTCCTGCTTGTAATTACGATAATCGCGGTAGCTCTTTGCCACAATGGGCTTTACATCTTCCAGCGCGCTCTCCACGATATTGTGCATCACGGGGATGGGGATCTCGTCGCTCTCCATCTCATTTACCTTATTCACTACCGACTCACAGATCCTGCGTTTTTCCTCATCGGTAAAATCCGTCAACGCGCGATAAGCCGACTTGCCCACCGCGTTGATCACCTTCTGGACATTAAACTCCTCGCGGGTGTTGTCCTTCTTGATCACTTTTACCGGTCGATTCGGCTTGTATAACGCCCCGTAATCCACTTCACTCATTTCCCCTAACTCCTTCTTCTCCCAAAAAATCTGATGTACTCCTATGCTCATGCTTACACGATTTAGATATCAGAGCATAAAAATAACACAATATGTTGTGTAGTTGTTATTATACTCATTTGCCCCCGTGCCGTCAATCAGGTTTTCCCATAAAAGCACACAGACTATTTCGGGAAATTTTGTACATATTTACATAATCTGATTATGTCACTCGTACATGCCAAGGATCTCCTGCAGGTACTCACGGTAATGCTCTGCCTCCTTTTTGGGTGAGACGATCTGTGCTCCCGTACCGAAGCCGGCGATCCAGCCGTAAAACTGCGGGCTGACAGCCACATTCACACTTACGGAGAAATGCTCCTCGTCTTCTTTGCGGATCGTCACATCCTTACCGAAACGATCCACCACCACATTGGCCAGCGCATTGACAAACACCAGCTTCACATGCTTTTCCTCGCCGCCGTACATATTAAAGGCAACATTGGAATACGCGGCGACATCAAAATTGCGGAACAACTCCCGTCCCTGCCGCTCGGTGCTTTCGATTTCCAGATCCTTCATACGGTCCACACGGTAATGGCGCGTTTCCTGCCGGTCTTCATCATAGGCGATCAGGTAATAATTCTCATGATTCCAGGTCAGGAAATACGGACTGATATGATAGCGCTTGCCACCCTTCCTGAGCTGCCACTGGCTGCTCACGGTATATTCCAGATACTGAAAGGAAATGCTCTTATTTTCCGCGATGGCACGATGGATACGATCCACGGTATAGTAGACACCCTCATTCACAGCCTTGGCACGGTTGGCCACATAGACGGTACGCTGCAATTCCGTAGCTTCCCGCTTTCCCGCCAGCTTCTCGATCTTTTTGATCAACTCCCGTGATCGCTTTATAGTCAGAAAACGGGAAGCCTGCACCATATCCACCAGCATCTTCAGCTCCGCCAGTTCAAAGTCGCGGCTGGCCAGGAAATAACCACCCTTCTTGCGGTTTCCGTCAAACCCGATATCATAGCCGAAATCACGCAGACATTCGATATCCGTATAAATGGTCTTACGCTCTGCCGCAATATTGTATTCCTCAAGGCGTTCGATCAGATCCTTGGTCGATATCGGCGTACATTCATCCGTCTCTTCCGTCAGGATCTTAATGATATATAACAGTTTCAGTTTCTGATTTTCCGATTTGGGCATGGCCACCTCCTAAAATGCAGATACAAAGAAAGATTGCCGCTCGCAGCAATCTTTGCTTCTTATGTTTGGATCATTGAACTGATTCTTATTATCTGATCAAACTATTCGTTATCGGATGTTTTCTCCGCTGCTTCGCCTGCGCTCTCCGCCTCCACAGCAGTCCCCATCTTTGCGTTCTTATTCTTCCGCAGGGTAAAACCGATCACAAATGCGATGACAATGGCTGCGCTAAATACAAAATAGTTCAACAGATAGGATAAAAATTCGTTTACAAACAAAGTGCCTTCCATACCAGATACATCATCCTTTCTTAAATAGAAACCATAGATATTGTATCACTCCCCCACCACATCGTCAAGAATGGCATTGTGATCCGCCGCAGTCGTTGCCAGCACATCGCAGCGCTCATTCTCCGGATGCCCGGCGTGCCCCTTTACCCAGCAGAAGGTGACCTGATGCTGTTTCTTTGCTGCCAGCAGGCGTTTCCAAAGATCCACATTTTTCACATCTTCATTCTTGCCGCGCTTCCAGCCTTTCTTCAGCCAGCCGTCGATCCAGTGTTGGTTGAAAGCGTCCACCAGATATTTGGAATCCGAATACAGTTCCACTTCGCACGGTCGGTTGAGTGCCTCAAGCCCTACGATCGCCGCCATCAGTTCCATCCGGTTATTGGTGGTCTTTTTATATCCGGCGCTGTATTCCTTTTCGTGCAATTCCCCCTTGGAATCCACAAACTGCAGCACCACGCCGTAGCCCCCCGGGCCGTCCGGGTTGCCGCGTGCCGCGCCGTCCGTAAAGATCTTTACTTTTGCCATACGCCCTCCTTCAGAAACGCTTCCGCCAGGCTCTCCGCCCGTTCTATGATGCCGTCTTCGTATCCCATCACCGACAGCAGCCGGATGGCATTTCTGGTCTGCGCCTTTCCGCTCTGCAGCTGATAGTTGAACAACACATCGCCGTCTTTGATCTCTTCCGAGAAATGATAGTTTTCATAAGGCCCTTCCAGCAAGGCCGTCAGCTCGATATCGTGTGTAGCAGCCGCACAGAAATACCCCTGTTGTGCCATATATTTCAGGATTTCCGTAGAAGCCGCGATACGCTCTACCGTATTGGTACCGCGCAGCACCTCATCCACAAAGCATGCGATCTTTGCCCCTTCCTGTTTTCCCGCTTCCAGGATACGCTGCATCGCACGGATCTCTACCATAAAATAGCTCTCCTGATGCTCCAGATCATCCCTCAGTGACATGGAGGTATAGATCCGGTGGAATTCCGTATGGAACTCCTCTGCGCAGGCAAAATACAAAGTCTGTGACAGTAACTGGTTAATGGCAATGGTCTTTAAAAATGTCGATTTACCGGATGCATTGGAGCCCGTGAGCAGCATACAGCCCTTCAGCCGGTAACTGTTCTTTACCGGATCTTCGATCATGGGATGCCAGATCTCGCTTGCGCTCTCCACGCCGTCAAACTGCGGCTTGCACACATTCTCCAATGCCTCTTCAAAAGAGCCTGCCGCGATCAGCATCTCAAAATACCCCAGGCTGCCGTGGATCACATCCACCTGTTCCTTGTGCTGCTGCAGTTTCACATACAGTCCGTAAAAGCGGATCAGATCGGTATGCAGGAGCATATTGACATAATCCCCGACCAATGCCAGCGGATCTCCGCCCGACATACCACTGGAAAACACACCACTGTCACCTGCGCTGAAATTCTTCATTTGCGCAAGAGCCTCTGCCAGCTCTTTCTGCTGCCGCTCACATACATTCAGCTGCATCCGCTGCAATTTCTTTGCCACCCGAATATTGGCCACAACATGTTTTAATGTTATGATGTACGGCTGCACATCCCCCTTGGTTTTGAAATACCATCCCATATTAAAGACAATGGCAAAGACCATTCCCAAAACACCGAACTCGACTTGTACAAACAAAAATGCCACTGCGGCGATCAACAGCACCGGCGCCAGAAAATGATACTTCCAGCTTTCCCCGCCCTTCATGCCTTCGGCAAAATCCAGATAATCATATAGCGAATAACGGTCATTTTTGCCCATTCCCGCAAGCAGGAGCTGCAGCTTCCGGCGTTCTTCTTCGTGCTCCCTGAAATAGGCGATCTGCCCGGCACGCTCCTCCAATGCCTCTTTGTCAAAGAGAGGGGTGCGCAACGTATGATACAGCACCTCTTCCCCGGCAGAAGAACATGTCAGGTTCATTGCCGTAAACAGACGATCCATCTCCAGATCCGACCAGGTGATATCATCGATCGAAGTATCCGTTTGATGTTTGCGAAAATACGCCGGGATACATTCCATACGGGACGCCGGGATCTTTTTTTCCTGCCGCTTTCCGTAACGCTCCTTCAGTTCCTGCTCCAGACGTTTTTGATAACGGCGTCGTTCCGCCAGTCCCATCAGGAAGAATACCCCCAAAAGCGCCGCAATAACAGCCAATAGAAAAAGCTGTTCCATCCGATCAGTCCATTCCCTTCTTAAAGTCCGGACCGAAACTGTTGGGCAGCAGTTCCTCCAGCGTAAATCTTTGGTATTCTGTCGGGGATACACCCACCAGGACCGTCATACGATCCGGATCCGAAAACTCCCGCAATACCTGCCGACAGATGCCACAAGGATAGGCATAGTTCAGCTTTTCCCCGCTGCCGCCCGCGATGGCGATCATCCGAAAACGCCGCGCGCCCTCACTGACCGCTTTGAATGCCACTGTTCGCTCCGCACAGTTGGTCGCACCGTAAGATGCATTTTCAATATTGCCGCCGATATACACGCGTCCGTCCTCGGTCAACAGCGCCGCCCCCACCTGATAATTGGAATACGGCGCATAGGCACACTTTCTTGCCGCGATCGCCAGTGTCATCAGCTCGCGTTCCACCTGGGCTATGCCTTTTTCCGTCTCTGCCAGTTCCGTGAGTTCCTTGATCTGCGCATACTGATCCACGGCGGTATAGCGCTCCACACCGGTAAAACGGCCCACTGCCGCATAAGCATCCAGCCCGGTCTCCAGTCCCAGCACACCACTCAGCTCCGCAAAGCTTTCGATGCTGGCGCCCGCACCTTCCACATGGCCGAAACCGTAAGCTGCATGGATAAATGCCACGCCGGCCTCCCGTGCCGCTTCCTGATCCCCCTGGATATCTCCTACATACACCGGTGCCTTGAAGCCGTTCCGCTCCACCAGTTTTTTGATATTTTCCGCTTTATACAGCCCGGTATCCCCGTAGCATTCCTTATCCGCGATCACATCCGTGATGCCCAGTTTCTCCATCACCAGCTCGATATAGCCGGACTGACAGTTGCTGACGATGCACACCGGGATCTTTTCCGACAGTCTGCGGATGGTCTGTGCCACTCCCGGATAGCTGATATCTTTTGTATTTTCGGCAAGTGCCTTTGTTTCCAGATCCATGCAATGCGCAAGCGCCGCATAACGCTCTTTGGGCTCGAGCTCCGGCAGCAGCAGATCCGCGATCACATCCATGGGCTTGCCAAACAATTTCTTCAACTGGTCCGCCGTCAGTTTTCGTTCGATCCCGTCCTCTTTCAATGCCTGCATCCACGCTTCCGCCACCAGCTGTGTGGAATCCCACAGGGTGCCATCCACATCCAGCAATACCGCATCCGCTTTGATCATATTCATCGCCTCCTTATGTTTTACAACATTACTATTTTACCACATATCACATAATATTCAAATTGATTTGCCCGCCAAATCAAAATATGCTATGATGATTTTTATGGAAACTACTAAGAAAAATAACGAAAATAACACAGAAAAAACGAAGGCTGGCAGCGAACGCAGCATTCTGGTCAAAAATATCGACTACTCCTACCGGAACAACCATGTCCTGGATCACTTGGACTTTACCCTTCCCTTAGGAGAAAGTATCGCCATACTGGGAGCTAACGGCAGCGGCAAATCCACCCTGCTCTCCATCCTGGCCGGTGCCCGAAAATGCAAAGGTGCCGAGATGCTCTATGACGGATGCGATCTGCTGAAATCCGCCACGAAGCGCAGTCAGCTGATCGGCTATGTTCCGCAGAGCGATCCGCTGATGCCGGATATGAGTGTGCGGGATAATCTGCTGCTTTGGTTTCACGGAAAGAAAAGTGAATTTGAAGCAGCGCTGCAGACACCTTCCATTCAGATGCTGCAGCTCGACAGTTTTCTGCGCAAACGCGTCAACGCTCTTTCGGGAGGCATGCGCAAACGCGTGAGTCTTGCTACTGCGCTCATCAACGATCCGCAGATCCTGATCATGGATGAACCGGCAGCAGCGCTGGATCTGTGCTACAAAGCCGAGATCCGGGACTATCTGCAGCAGTTTCACCGGGACGGGCATACGCTGATCCTGACGACGCATGATGAGGAAGACCTTTCCATCATCTCCCGTCTCTATCTGCTGCGTGGCGGAAAACTGTTGTTGCAGGACCG
The DNA here is from genome assembly GCA_017526985.1 of Lachnospiraceae bacterium. GTDB lineage: Bacteria > Bacillota > Clostridia > Lachnospirales > Lachnospiraceae > NK4A136. Next base: position 11,444 of record JAFXQR010000022.1, on the reverse strand, counting down.
CATCCTGCGGGGAGAAGAGCTGATCCGGGAGATCAAAAAATGAGCACTTATCTTCGGTTATTTCGCCTGGAACTCAAAAAGAATCTCCGTATGCTGCCTTTTGTTGCGCTGAGCGCCGTGGCAGCCGCTCTTTTTATTTCCCTCTTTGTTTCCCTGCTCTCTAAGAGTCTCTATGAGGAGGGCAGTCTGGCACGCGCCAATGTAGCCCTGGTCACTAACGATGCCGAGAACGACTATATGACCAAGGCGATCCGCTATATCAGCAATATGAACTCCACTTCCCTGGCGCTGGATTTTGAAGTGATGCCGGAAGAAAAAGCCATGCAGGCCCTGAAGAAACACGATGTCATTGCTGTCATGCTCTTTCCGGATGATGTGATCAACGGTATCCTCTGGGGCCGCAACGATCCCATCGAGATCCGTTTTTCCGATACCGACGCGCTCTCTTCCGTCTTTCTATCCGAGCTCACCCGTTCCGGCGCGATGATGCTCTCCGCCGCACAGGCCGATACCTATTCCGCCGCGGAGCTCTACTATGCTCTGGGTGCCGAAGGCGAACTGGGGGCTGCCTATGATGACATCGACATGATGAATTTTTCCTATGTATTAGCCCGTGAAAAGATGTTTACCACTTCAGAAACCCTGCCGGTCTTTCTGTGCTATATTGCCTCAGCCGTGCTGCTTTTTCTGTTCTTTTCTTCTTCGGCTTTTGCACCGGCGCTCAAAATGGAAGACCGATCCTTTTATGATCTGCTCTTTTCCGGTAAGACCAAAACTTCCGCTTATCTGGTCGTACGACTGCTGGCCAACTGGCTGGTTCTGTTTGCCTTTACCCTGATCTGCTTTATCGCGGCCTCGATGCTGCCGAAGCATTCCTTCGACAGTTTTACCCTCAGCCTGAATGTAAATGCACGACACATCCTGTGTCTGTTTCTGATCAGCGGCTTTATCTCCGCGTTTGCCATATTTTTACATCAGGCCAGCGGCAGCGCTCCGGTAGCGATCCTGCTGCAGCTGACTTTGTCCGTTGTGATGCTCTTTTGCTCCGGCGGTATCCTGCCAGCCGCTTTTCTGCCGGCAGCCCTGCGCCGTTTCGGTACCATACTGCCTACTACCGTGCTTTCGGAAGATCTGCGCGTCCTGCTCTCGGGAGAAGGCAGCTACGCGCATGGCAGGCTGTTGCTGTGGATCCTGGGCCTCTTTATTTTTGCCTGCATTGCTTTTCGGATCCGTATCACGCGAAAGGACGGGAAACGCTCATGAAACCATCCAGACTTTTTGCTCTTACGATCAAACAATATCTGTGCTCCCCGTTTCTTCTGCTGCTTCTGATCGCCGCTCCCTGCCTGTGTCTGTTTGTATCACAACGCCAGGCACAGAATACGGATGACCGCATCCGTGTCGGCTATTGCATTGTTGCCGACACCGAAGATACGGATACTTCCCGCACCGGGATCTCTTATGACGAAGATATCCTCTGGCTGATCAATGCCTTAAATGATGGCGAGAGCCTCTTTGCTTTTTATGAGAGCAGTGATCCGTATACCCTGCGTGCGGATGTGGCACGGGGCTCCGTGGAGTGTGGCTATCTGATCCCATCGGACCTCTTTATACAGCTGCGTGCCGGCAACAAAAAAGAACTGATCACCCTGCTGACATCTCCCCATACCACCATGAGTCCGATCATCAACGAGAGCATCTTTGCCATCCTCTTTCAGCGACTCTCCGGGCAGGTGTTCCTGCAGTATCTCACCAAAGACAGCGCCATAGCGGATGCCTATCCCGCTGCCTACACCGCCGATGATGTAGAGGCGCTATACCAGAAATATCTGACCAACGGTTCCACATTCTCTTTTACCTATGACAGTGATGTGAATGAATTCCATTACGGCACAACCAGCGTGCTCACTTCACCGTTACGAGGGCTCTTTGCCGTACTCATCCTGCTGTCCGGATTTGTCGGTGCACTTTCCTATTACCAGGCTGCCGAACATCCCGTACTTGCAAAAATGAGTGTGCGTATCGTCCGGATCACCGTACCCATGCTGTTTGCCTGCGTGCTGTCTCTGATCTGTCTCTTCGGAATGCCGCAGGTGGCCGGCATTGACCACAGCCTTATCGGCTTCTTTGCCGAAAGCGGCAGACTGTTTTTATACACCCTGCTCTGCCTGCTCTTCCTGCTGGCTTTTACCACACTGATCCCTTACCGTGGTATCCTGTATGCTCTGTTTCCGCTCTATCTGATAGGTTGTCTGATCTTCAGCCCCATCTTCTTAGATGCTGCGCAGTATCTGCCGGAATTAAAGACCGTATCCTATTTCTTCCTGCCGACCTGGTATCTGTTGTAATCCCCAAAAACTTTTGATCAGGATGAACATAAAAAACCCCGCCGGATTCGGCGGGGGGTGGTTTGTCATTATTTTAGTCTTCGTTCTTATCTTTCTTAGAGCGGATGAACTTCGGGATCTCGTAGCTTGCATTTCCGTCTCTGCGTCCACCCAGTCTGGAAGTACCTGCGTTGTGATTGAACTGCGGGATATTGTTGGTTCCCTGTCCTGCCAGCGGTGTGCGCATCGGTGCTGTATTGTCCAGTGCCGATCTGTTCTGCTGTCCGAAGATCGATCCGGTACGGTTCAGTGCAGAATTGTTTGCCGTTGCTGTTGTTCTCACCGGCATCTTCGGCAACGATCCGGTACCTGCCATCGGCTGTGTCTGCTGCGGCATAGTAAGCGGCTGCTGACCGATCTGCTGCGGCTGCTGTCCGATCACACCGGTGCCTGTCATTGCATTCGGCTGTGCAGGCATTCCGGCATTGGTACCTCTGCGATAGGACTGCGGATTCACCATACGTCCTGCGGTGTGCTTGAGCGGCTCATCAATACCGGTCGCAATGAGTACCACCTTGCAGGTATCCTTCATCTCATCACCTTCCACATCGTTGGAACCGGTGATCAGCTTCACCTGACGTCCGGTGATGGCCAGAATATATTCGGAAATATCTTCTTCGTCATGGATCATCAGATCACCTGCGGAGATGTACAACAGGATCTTCTTTGCAGAATCGATCGTGGTCTCCATCAGCTTGTTCTCTACCGCTTCCTTTACCGCTTCCAGCGCTCTGTCATCGCCGGTACCGAAACCTACACCGACATGTGCCATACCCGCGTTACGCATTACGGTATTCACATCCGAGAAATCAATATTGACATCCATAAAGCCATTGATCACCTCGGTGATGTTCTGTACGGTCTGCTGCAGTGTCTCGTCTGCCTTGCGGAAGCATTCCTTCTTGGTCATACGACGGTCTGCGATCTCCAGGATCTTATCGTTGGGCAGTACCACCAGAGTATCTACATTATTCTTCAGCTCTTCCAGACCGGCCAGAGCATTCTGCATACGGTCATCCGCTTCATAAGAGAACGGCTTGGATACAACCGCTACTACCAGGCTGCCCAGCTCCTGTGCTATGTGTGCAACGATCGGCGCCGCACCGGTACCGGTGCCGCCACCCATACCACAAGTGATAAATACCATATCTGCTCCGCTCAGTGCCTCGCGGATATCATCCACACTTTCTTCTGCAGCGGCACGCCCCTGGGAAGGATCTGCACCGGCACCAAAGCCGTGGGTGGTCTTCTCACCGATCTGTACCGGCTTTGCTTTTGTATTCATAAGGGCCTGCTTGTCTGTATTGATCGCATAGAATTCAACACCAGCAATCCCCTCATCGATCATTCGGTTGACTGCGCTGTTTCCTGCACCGCCGACACCAACAACCTTAATCTTCACTACTACGTTAGCTTCTTCGTCATTTACTTCAATCACTTTCTTTTCCTCCTCAATTTGGTGACTTGAAAGTACAGGATAAAGAGTTTCTCTCCATATCACTAACTTTTTTTATGATAAACGAGTTTCTTTCGTTTGACAACCGCTTGCAACCACAAAATGTTGTGGTTTTTTGTGATATTGACTATTGCAGTCAATATTCTTTACTCTCTGTAAATGTCGTATTTGGCGAGTCGGTTTTGTAATTTTTCAGATCCAGCGTACCGCTTTTATCCGTCAGATACGCCATCATCGCTTCCAACTGCTGGATCTTTTCCTCCAACAATTCCTTGCCTCCCAGTTCCACCCGCACCTTGCCGAAATACAGTGCCATCTCATTCTTTTCATTAAAATAGATGCAATCCGTCATAATGTTATGTTTCTTCAACATATTGGTCACATCCAGGATGGTCTGAAAAATGGCCGGATCCTTCACCGGCAACGGCTCATACATCACAAAATGATCATAGGAAAGCCCGGTGACCATGGGCAGTCCCGGCGTGGCTACCGTTGCATTCTCCACCACGATCCCGTCATTATCAAAATACATATAATGATCCAGATACTGCACATAGCCTGCCAGCGCTTTTTCATAGACCTGAACACGGACCGTATGCCGATTCACCACCTTTACATCCATGGTCTCCACAAACGGGATATTCTTGATGCTCCGGTTGTTATACTTCAGCGAGACTACCAGTGTATTATCGCCAAACCAGCCGCTCTCCACCATCTGCCGGATCTGCGAAGTCGTATAATGCAGATTACCGGATACCTGAAAGTCCGTGATGGTACAGGATACCAACATCAGCCAAAACGCAAACAACAGCGCGCAGATGATCCCCAGCCACAAAACCGCTTTTTTCTTTTTGGCCAGTTTGAGGTCCAGATCACTCATACTTCATTTTCCCGTGCCACACGCAGCACGAGCCCCATCTCAGCCATCAGAAACGATACGGAAGATCCACCGTAGCTGATGAACGGAAGGCTCACACCGGTATTCGGCATTGTATTGGTCACCACCAGAATATTCAAAACCACCTGCAGCGCGATGTGCAAAAACACGCCCATGCACAAAAGCATCCCGTAGGAATCCTTTGCAGAAAAAGCGATCAGCAGACAACGATACAAAAGAATGGCGAACAGGATCAATACCACAACCGCGCCGACCAGTCCCAGTTCCTCACAGATCACCGAGAAGATCATATCATTATGCACTTCCGGGATAGTCCCCAGCTTCTGGATACCCTTACCGATCCCCTTTCCGGTGATGCCGCCGGAACCGATAGCATACAATGCCTGCAGTGTCTGATACCCGTTTCCGGTCACGTATTTGGCCGGATCCAGCCAGATCAGGATACGCTGGTAACGGAAACTGAGGGATTCGGGATCCGGATGATTCTGTACATATTTTATGAGCGCCGATCCCGCCAGAAAGACCAGTGCCGGATAGCCGATCATCTGGAATTTCCAGTCCTTAGTCGCCAGAAACATCATCAGTGTTGCGATCCCCATAACGATGATCGCACTGGAAAGGTTTTTGGATACGCCGTATACCAGCACACCCAGCACGCCCGCGACACCCATCATATGAAAATATCCTTTGAGTGTATTGATCCACTCCGGTTTTTCCGAAATATACGAAGCAAAGAATATGATCACCGCCACTTTGGCGATCTCCGCCGGCTGCACACGCAAAGGCCCCAGGCGGATCCATCTGGTCGCACCCTTTGCCGTAATGCCGAGAGGCGTCTTCAACAACAGCAGCATAAAAATAGCGAATCCCAGGATGATCCAGCGTACCTTATTGTTTCCCAAAAACTTCAGGAACGAATACGGCATAATGACCACCAGAAAGATCGCGACTGTCCCCAGCACTTCCGCCAGCAGCTGGGTACGCAAAAAGGATGCCTGGTCTTCCCCCGCATTATATGCGCTGGTCGAAAAGATCATCAAAAGACCAAAGATCATCAGGCCTGCCATCACGATCAGCAAAGGGATATCGATACTGTTGTTTTTCTGCTGTGCCCGGGTTCGTCTGCGTTCGGTATTTCTTCTCTCTTCCCGCGCCTCAGTGCTTCTTCCTTCTGCCATAACTACAGCTTCCTCACCAGATCCTTAAAGATCCGACCACGTTCTTCATAGTTCTTAAACATGCCCCAGCTCGCGCATGCCGGCGACAGCAATACCGCCCAGCCCGGCTCTGCCAGTTCATGCGCCTTGCTGACTGCCTCTTCCATGGATTCCACCAGGATCGTCTGCTGAAACCCATGCTCATGTGCGCAGGTTTCAATTGCTTCCCTGGTCTGCCCCAGAAGCAGCAGGTATTTTACCTTTCCGTCAAAGCTCTCGATCCATTCATCGTATGTGTTCTGCTTATCATAACCGCCTCCGATCAGGATCGTCGGTTTCACCATCGCCTGAATGGCCTTGATCGCAGCATCCGGATTGGTTCCCTTGGAATCATTATAATAATCCACTCCGTTTACGGTAGCCGTATATTCGATGCGGTGCTCTACTGCGGTAAACTCCTTCACCGACTGCAGGATATTTTCCATCGGCACGCCGGCTGCTTTGGTCATAGCAATGGCTGCCATGACATTTTCCACATTGTGTACACCCAGCAGCTTCATCTCATGGATGTTCATCAAATGCTCGTCACCATCATAGATGTCTTCCCCCTTCAGCCAGAAATCTGCGCGCTTTGCAGAATCAAAGAACACTGCTTTGGCACCACAGCCGCCTTTTGCAAATTCCACGAGGCGTTCATCTTCCCCATTCAGTACACACACCTCTGCCGCACTCTGGTTTCTCGTGATATCTTCCTTGCACGCGGTATATGCTTCCATGGTATGATGACGGTTTAGATGATCCGGCGTGATGTTTAAGATTGCCGAGATCTCCGGATGAAAGGCATCGATCGTTTCCAGCTGGAAGCTGGAAACTTCCAATACCGTGGTATCTGCCTCCTTGGTCAGTAATGCAATATCCGTATACGGATCGCCGATATTGCCGGCCACATACACCTTGCCGTCTTTGCCGGATGCCGTATACCAATCCTGCATGATCTTACCGGTCAGCGCCGTCGTCGTTGTCTTGCCGTTAGTACCGGTAATGGCGATCAGCCTGCCCTTCGCATAACGGTAAGCCAGCTCGATCTCGCCCCATACCGGTATCTTTCGTGCTTCATAACCATCCACAAACGCGGTATCCACAGGGATGCCCGGACTCATGACCAGCAGCACGGCCCCGGACTCGTACTCCGGATCCAGATTGCCTGCGCAGACCGGAATGTCCCTTCCCACCTTTTCTTTAACTGCAGCTTTATCCAACTGCTCATTGTTATCAAAGATCACCGGCACGGCGCCCACTTCTGCCAGAAGCTTGGCCGCGGCAATACCGCTCTTACCGGCCCCCATAACGATCACGGTCTTATCTTTCAATTCCATGTTTTCATCCTCTTTCAAATTCATTCTATAGAAATGTACTTCACAAAGATCACTCTCTCGGATCATCCGTTTCCGCGCCGGGATCATACGCCTGCGGGATATCGATCGCATTTCCGTTTTCATCCTGGAAGATACTGGATTCCTCATTCAGCGGCGCTCCGGTCTCCGGATCCAGCGGTTCGTGATTAATCGGATCAATGGCCATACCGCTGGAGGGGTCGATAGTGATCTCTACAACCGGGATATTATCTTCGGATTCGTTTTCCGATACGCTGTTCTCAGACACGCTGTTTTCCGACACACTGTTTTCGGATACACTGTTCTCGGACAAGGTGGACTGCTGACCGCGCTCCTCCAGTTCTTTCTCTTCTGCCGGACTCAACTGCTCCGTCATAAAGATGTGCATATACGGCAGCACTTCTGTCAGAATATCCCGGCACAGCAGGCAGGCATATCGCGTACCATGCTCCTGGGATCCGGTATTCGGTCGGTCAATGACTACATAGATCGCGATCTGCGGATCATCTGCCGGCGCAAATCCCATAAAGGATACGGTATAGTCTCGCTTACCCTGACCGGAACGCTCTGCCGTACCGGTCTTACCACCGATACGATAGCCCGCCGGTCTCGCACGGGTACCGGTTCCTTCATCTACAACACCGATACAGTAATCGATCATCAGATCCGATACATGCTCACTCACCACCTGGCGCAGCATCTTGGGTTCGATATTTTCTACCACGGCCCCATTGTCATCCAGGATCTGCTTGACCATATGTGGCTGATAGTAATAACCGCCGTTGACTAAGCTGGCATACGCCGCGATGGTCTGGATCATGGTCACATTGAAGCCCTGGCCGAAAGTGGAGGTCATCAGCTCCGTCACACCCATGGTCCTTTCATTAAACACCAGGGAAGAGGTACGCATCTCACCAGCCAGATCCACATTGGTACGCAGACCAAAATTGAAGTTTCTCTGGTATTTCAGAAAGCTCTCCTTGCCCACCTTCTGGCCAATCAGCATGAGGGCCACATTACAGGATTTCTCCACCGCCGTCTTCACATCGATGTCGCCATCACCGTATCTCTGGTGGCAGCGGATCGTCGTGGTCCGTTCTCCTTCACCAAACTTCAGATAACCGTGGCAGGTAAACCGGTCACCGTCGTGGATCACTCCCATATCCAGTGCCATCGCCACCGTAAAGGTCTTGCATACCGATCCCGGCTCATACGACTGGGAAATGCAGAAGTTTTTCCAAAGTCCCTGACTTGCCTTTTCCGCATCCCCGTCAGCACGCTCGATCATACGCTCCACTTCACCCTCGGAATACATGGACATATCCCAGGGATCGTTCAGGTCAAAATAGGGATAGCTGGCCATTGCCAAGATCTCGCCGGTATGAATGTCCATAATGATCACGCCGGTATTGTCAGAACCCATTTCGTTCTCACGCCATTCCCCTGCGTGCTCCAGGTTGTATTCGCGGATCTTTTCTTCGCAAACACGCTGGATATACGAATCAATGGTGGTCACCAGTGTGTGTCCGTTCTCCGCCGGGATCACGGTACGTTCCAGCGCGTTCTCCGCAGTAAGATAACCGTACTCTCTGCCGTTGCGCCCGCTCAGCTCATCGTTGTAATACTCTTCCAAACCATACTGGCCCTGTCCATCCTTGGTGGTAAAACCGATCGCGTGGCAAGCCAGCGTGCCACCCGGATAGGTGCGTCGGAACTGATCCTCAAACCAGATCGCCTTGTCGTTGATCTTGGGTAGCTTTTCTTCCAGCGTCTTGTTCTGCTCCGTGATATTCGCATTGTACTCTGCGACATAGTTTAAGTAGTTTTCCATCGCATCATAGGACAGATTCTTGGTCAGGATATGATAGCGTGCTTCCGGATTATCCTGAATGTACAGACGCAGATCCGATGCATTCAGCCCCAGGCACTTGGATACCGCCTGGATCGTCGGCTCCGTGCTCTTGCCGTCACTGTTATCGTTGGTGAGCACATGACAGTCCAGGATCACATTATAGACACGCTCAGAATAGGCCAGCATAGTGCCGTTGCGGTCCAGGATTGCTCCTCTCTGATAAGGGATGGTCACAGAATCGTATTGTTGCTGTGCCAGGACCTGCTTTTTATACTGTTCCCCGTTGTCTCGCATGATGGTCACCACACGGTATACCAAAAAAACAAAAAGAAGCAGTACGCAAAATGACACTAATACTGCTTTTTTCATGATGTTCTGTTGTAGTTGCATATCCGGCGATAATTTCTGCCGTTTGGGATTTCTCCTCGAATGATTCAACCTATTGTTCTTGTTCTCTGCCACCGTACTCACCTAACCGGTCTTTCACCACGGATCACATATGTCGCTCCGTAGTTCATTGCTCATATCTACTTCTTATTCTGTCGGAATATCCGTAAACTGCGTTACATAATCATCAATCTGTCCGGAATACCGGATGATCTGGCCTTCGCCTGCCAGATGCATTCCCAGTTCTTCTCTGGCCACTCTGGCGATTTCTTCCATGTCTACTTTGCTCAAGATCCGCTCTTCATACAGATCATTGGAACGCTTCAGTGATTCATACTTAGACTGTAGATCCGAATACTGCTCCCGTTTGTTGGTCACCGAAGTCTGTAAGCTGATGAAGTAAAATACAATCCCCAGCATTAATGCAAAAGAACTGATCAGCATCAGCACACTGCTGAATGCATAGTGCACGGAATTGTTGGCACGCCTGCGTTCCTCCCGGATCGGGTGAATGTATGTGCCCTTGCGTTCTGCGTGTTTTCTTGCGGTATTGCCGTGTACATAAGCTTCTCTCGCCATCTTTTTGCCCCTCGTATTATATCTTTTTGTTGCTTATCGCGCAACGGATTTTCTTATTTTATGTTAATCTTCTCAAAAATTCTCAGTTTCGCCGGTTTGGATCTGCTGTTCTGTTCCAGTTCTTCTTCCCCGGGTACAATCGGCTTGTGATTCACACACCGGCCTTTGGACTGTTTTCCGCAGACACACACCGGAAAGTTCGGCGGGCAAGTGCAGGGATGTTCCGCATTCCGGAAAGCATTCTTTACGATCCTATCTTCCAGCGAGTGAAAGGTGATCACCGCGATCCGGCCTCCCGGATTCAGGAAATCGATCATATCATCCAAGGATCTTTCCAGCACATCCAGTTCCCGGTTGCACGCGATCCGGATCGCCTGAAAGCTGCGTTTGGAGGGATGTCCGTCCGCACGCATCTTTGCGGGTATCGCATTCTTTATGATCTCGTTTAACGCGAAGGTCGTTTCGATCGGTGCCTTCTGTCTTTCGCGAACGATATGCTTTGCAATGTTCCTGGCGAATTTTTCCTCGCCGTATTCTTTCAGGATCTTTGCGATCTCGTCTTCACTCCAGCCGTTTACAATCTCCGCCGCGCTCAGGCTTTGCGAACGGTCCATCCGCATATCCAGCGGCGCATCGTGCATATAAGAGAAACCTCTCTCGGCGTTGTCGAGCTGGTAAGAAGAAACGCCGATATCCAGCAGGATCCCGTCCAATCCGGTCACACCCTTTTCTTTCAGGATGCTCACCGCGTTTTCATAGTTTGCGTGTATCCTCTCTACCCTGTCGCCGAAGACCTCCAGCCGTTTCCCTGCAGCTGCCAGAGCTTCTTCATCCTGATCAAAACCGTACAGCTTTCCGTTTGCTCCCAGCCTTGATGCGATCTCACTGCTGTGTCCGGCTCCGCCCAGTGTCCCATCCATATAGGTGCCGTCTGCCTTGATCTGCAGACCGTCCAGCACTTCTTTGAGCATGATCGGGATATGTCGAAATTCCATTACAATCGAAATCCTTTATCTTCCAGTATCAAAGCAGCTTCCGCGATATCCATCTCTTCATCGCGTGCCTTGAAGTTTGCCTTGTCCCAAATCTCTATCCGTGAACCCACTGCCGAAAAGACCACATCTTTGGTGAGTCCCGCATATTCTCTCAAGTTCTCCGGCAAAAGCAGTCGGCCCTGTTTGTCCATCTCCCCTTCGCAGGCAGCACCGATCAGGAAACTCTGCATCACTCTGGCTGCCGGCAGGGTCATGGGTAATTGTGAAAGTGCTGTCTCGATCTCTTCCCAGCGTTGTGCATCCAGCATCCAGAGACATTTGTCCAGGCCTTTAGTAACT
>JAFXQR010000021.1 GCA_017526985.1 Lachnospiraceae bacterium | reverse complement strand
GGTGAACGGAAAGAATATCTGGAAGAATCATTATGCGAAGACCCTGGATGTACTGGAAGGATTGAAAGCAAAGGGCATTGAAGTGGTATTGTCCAGCTCCTGCTCCCTGCTGCATGTACCTTATACACTGGATGCAGAAACGAAACTGGATGAGAAATACAAGAAGCATTTTGCATATGCAAAGGAAAAACTGACCGAACTGCGGACCATCGCAAATATCGCTGCCAGCGGGGACCGTGAGGCATTTGCAGAATACCGTGCAAATAAGGAACTGTTTGCGCAGGGCAGAGACTGTGAGGATGCGGATGTGCAGAAGCGTCTGGCAGAGATCAAAGAAGATGACTATACCAGACTGCCGGTGAGAAAAGAGCGTGAGCAGATCCAGAAGAAAGCGCTCAACCTGCCGAAATTCCCGACCACAACTATCGGATCCTTCCCGCAGACAAAGGATGTGAAGAAGAACCGGTCTTCCTTCCGCAAGGGAGAGATCAGCGAGGCACAGTACAAAGAGTTTAACCGTGAAAAGATCAAAAGAGCCGTGGAGTGGCAGGAGAGCATTGGCATCGATGTGCTGGTGCATGGCGAATATGAGCGTAACGATATGGTGGAGTATTTCGGTGAATCTCTTTCCGGATATCTCTTTACCGAAAAGGCATGGGTGCAGTCTTATGGAACCCGCTGCGTAAAGCCGCCCATCATCTGGGGCGATGTGAGCCGCAGGAAACCGATCACCGTAGAGTGGGCCGTATATGCACAATCCCTTTCCGACAAACCGGTGAAAGGTATGCTGACCGGTCCGGTGACGATTCTGAACTGGTCCTTTCCGAGAGAGGATATCAGCATTAAGGAATCCATGACGCAGATCGCACTGGCGATCCGTGATGAGGTGCTGGATCTGGAGAAGAACGGTATCCGGATCATCCAGATCGATGAAGCGGCGCTGCGTGAAAAACTGCCGCTGCGTAAATCGGACTGGTACAGTGAGTATCTGGATTTTGCAATCCCGGCATTCCGTTTGGTACACAGCGGCGTGAAGGCGGAGACACAGATCCATACCCATATGTGCTACAGCGAGTTTACGGACATTATCCCTGCGATCGATAACATGGATGCAGATGTGATCACCTTTGAGGCGTCCAGATCTGATCTGTTGATCCTGGATGCACTGAAGAAATGCAATTTTGAGACGGAAGCAGGACCGGGCGTATACGATATTCATTCGCCGCGTGTGCCGTCGGTGGAAGAGATCGTGGCGGCACTGCGTAAGATGAGAGAGAAAGTAGCGGATGAGAAACTGTGGGTAAATCCGGACTGCGGTCTGAAGACCAGAGGTGAGGAAGAAACGAAGCCGAGTCTGATCAACCTGGTGAAGGCGGCGGAGATCATCCGTAAAGAGGCGTGAGCAGATGAAGGTATCGGATATCTACAAGAATGGTGGGAGATCTCTTTCGTTTGAGATCTTCCCGCCGAAAAAAGATGCGGATCTGCACAACATCGATGATACGCTGGATGTGTTGTGTGAGCTGAAGCCGGATTTTATCAGCGTGACCTTTGGTGCGGGCGGCAGCTGCAATTGCAACAAGACCATTGAACTGGCACACAAGATCAAAGAAAAATATCATGTGGAGCCGGTGGTGCATCTGACCTGCCTGCATTACAGCAGGGAAGAGATCGATGCGTTTGCGCGGGTACTGACAGAAGCGGGGATCGAGAATATTCTGGCGCTGCGCGGGGATGTGCGGGAAGATGTAGCAAAGAAAGAAGATTTTGCGTATGCCTCAGACCTGGTATCCTATCTGAAGAGTAAGTATGATTTCTGCGTTCTCGGGGCCTGCTATCCCGAACGGCATCCGGAATCCTGCAATATGGTGGATGAGATCAAGCATCTGAAAACGAAGGTGAATGCCGGAACGGATGTGCTGCTTTCGCAATTGTTCTTTGATAACAATGTATTTTATGATTTTAAGGAGCGTTGCAGGATCGCGGATATCAATGTGCCGGTGATCCCGGGGATCATGCCGGTGGTCAAAGCGGCGCAGATCAAGCGCATGGTGTCCATGTGCAACGCTTCGTTTCCGCTGCGGTTTCAGAAGATCGTCGACCGGTATGAGGATAATAAGGAGGCGCTGTTTGATGCAGGCATGGCTTATGCGCTGAGTCAGATCATTGACCAGCTGGTGAGCGATACGGACGGGATCCATCTGTATACGATGAACAATCCGTGCATCGCAAGGCGTATCTGTGAGGGAATCAAAAATATCGTGTAGACCATAGGGACGGTTCTTTGGCTGGTAACCAGCCGGAGAACCGTCCCTGTGGTTGGAAACCAGCCAGAGAACCGTCCCTGTGGCAGGGATGGCTTTTTTGTGTGTTTTTTTGGATAGGACCGTGTTTGTAAGGAAAAATTTGGGGAAAACGACAAGAAGAGGATACTTGACAAAATGGTTAGTCGTGATTAATATATCAATATATGAACAACTGCTCATATATTCAAAATACTAAGGCAGGGCAGCATAAGCAACAAGGATGGGGGAAAGAGCAACAAGGGCTTGACATTCTATGGCAGTTAGCATAAACTAACGATGGTTAACAAGGACTATGTTGCCCGGAATAAAAACAATGACCGGGGTGTAAGCGGGGATACAAAACAGGACGGAAGAAATTGTCGGATCGACCAAAATGACAAATAAGACGACAAACAGAAGGGAGAGCGACGACATGAAAAAGAAGACTTGGTTGACGGGAATGGCAGGGATGGCGCTGATGATCAGTACGCTGGGTGCCTGCGGAAAGGAAGAAGGGATCTCGGAAGGTGCTTTTACTACAATAGAAAAGACTTCCTTCACGGAAACGATCGAGGTGGATGGGACAGTAGAATGCTCCGATCCGCATTTTGTATATTCTACACTGACATTGCCGGTGGAAGCGGTCTATGTAAAAGAGGGAGATAAAGTGCAGCCCGGTGATCTGCTGTGCGTGCTGGATACTAATGATATGAAGGATCAGATCGCGATGCAGCAGGCAGTGATGGCGGTGACTGAGAAGAACGCAAACACCGGTGTATCGGCAGCCAGACGGCAGTATGATATCTATACGGATGGTCTGGTGAACGGAACGGATGCCAATCTGGTGGCTGCCCGTACCAAGGTGGAGCAGGCAAGGGAAGCTTATGAGATGGCAGCAAAGCAGTATGAAGACTATAAGCAGTCGATCGATATGGGAATGGATCCGACGCTGATCGCGGCAGATCAGGCAGTGGCGCGTGCGGCGACGGCGATACAGCAGGCCAAATCCATGCAGGATAAACTGGAGGATCAGGACTATGCGACGGATCTGCAGAAGGAAGAAGCGGAGGATGCGGTAGACAGCGCAAATCTGCAGTATGTACAGGCAAAGCAGAGTCGTGAAAACCTGCTGCGGCAGAGCGATATCAATCTTTCGAACTACGCAAAGAACATGGAGAATGCACAGTGGACTTATATCTACGCGCAGGCCAATTATGACGCGGCGGTACGCAGTCTGGAAAATGCCAGAGATATCAGTACGGATGCCATTACTCAGGCGGCACTGGCCGGAGATGTGAGTGTGGAGGAATTGCAGATCGCGCAGATTGAGCGGAAGATGGCAGATGCGCAGATCTTTTCGGAATGTGCCGGTACCGTGACGGCAGTCAATATTGAAGTGGGAGAGAATGCGACCGGTGTGCTCTTTGTGATCGAGGATACCAAGGATCTGGTGATGACAGCCAGAGTACCGGAGAAAGACATCAATACGATCACGACCAATATGAAAGTGAGCGTGACCCCGAAGGCTGATAATTCGGATACCTATAACGGTTCCATTGAAAAGATCGCGGATGCGGCGGCGAAGAATGCTTCCGGAAAAACGGATACTTCCGGTGAGGACGCAGAGTATAAGGTAACGATCGATATCGCGGCACCCAATGACAAGATCCGGATCGGAATGAATGCGGAAGCGGAATTCATTGTATATCAGAAGGAGGACTGTTTTGCGCTGCCCAATAAGGCAATCTATACTGATGAAGAAGGAAAGAGCTATATCCTGATGCAAAACGGCAGCAGTACGGATGACAAAGGTGTGGAGCATGTGACGATCCAGCAGGCGGAGATCACAGTGGTCTATGAAGGTGAGAGTATGAGCGTTGTGGAAGGCAACGCGATCAGCGAGGGCTGCAAGATCTTTACGGAAGCGGCATCGAATCTGGATAAGGCCGGAACGAATATTGCGATCGAAAAATAAGCAAAGAATACGAGAAGTATATTTGAGGCAGAGAAAACTATGGCAGATAAAGTAATCTTAAGAGATGTTTCAAAGATCTACAAGACCGGAGAGACTGAATACCGGGCGCTGGACCATGTGGATCTGAATATTGAAGAGGGCAGGTTTGTGGTGATCCTGGGACCCTCCGGCGCGGGAAAATCCACGCTGCTCAACCTGATCGGCGGGATGGATAACCCGACCAGCGGAGATGTGATCGTCAACGGGGAGAATATCTCAAAATACAGCGACCGGAAACTGAGTGATTTCCGTGCTCATACCATCGGATTTATCTTTCAGTTCTACAATATCCTGCCATCACTGACGGTGCTGGAAAATGTGGAACTGGTCAAGGAGATCACCAAAATAAAAGTAGACGCAAAACAGGCTATCCGTGATGTGGGGCTGGAACGGCATTTTTATAAGTTTCCCAACCAGATGTCCGGCGGTGAGCAGCAGCGAGTATCCATCGCCAGAGCGATCGCCAAGAATCCAGCGCTGCTCCTTTGCGATGAGCCCACCGGTGCGCTGGATTCCAATACCGGCGCGATGATCCTGAAGATCTTAAAGCGTCAGTGTGACGCGGACCGAGGGAACAACACCGTGATCGTTGTAACACATAATGCGCTGATCGCGGATGTGGCGGATGTGGTGATCCGTGTGAAGAACGGGCATATCGAAAGTGTGACCGAGAATGAGAATCCGATGAATATCGATGATGTTTCCTGGTAGTTTTTCATAAATACTGGAGGATAGACATGCTATTTCGAAAAATGCTGCGTGACATTATACATAATTTCACGCAGTTTATGACAATCTTTGCCATGGTAGCGATCGCTATGGCAGTATATGCCGGCGTAAAGTCCTATGGGGACGGACTGAAGGTATCCGCAGACAATCTATATGAACAGCAGAATATGCCGGATCTGTGGCTGATGGGTTCCGGCTTCTCCGAACAGGATATGAAAGAGATCCGTTCGGTAGATGGTGTGGCGGATGCGATGCGTTATCTGTCGCTTTCCATGACCGGTGAAGTGACCTATGCGGACGGAAGAAAAGAAACCTTTTCTGTTCCGATGGAAGGAAATTTTCTGGATATCAAACAGAAGACTGTAAGCGTTAACCGGTTTGTGGTGGTTGAGGGGGAAGGCTACGATCCGGATGCGGATGGACTTTGGCTTGGGCGTATGTTTGCGCAGGCCAGGGATATCCATCCGGGAGACCGGATCAAGCTGACCTATGAGGATGCCGAGATCGAAAAGGAAGTGCTGGGGATCATTTCCGTACCGGATCATGTATATGTGACACAGGATGCCACGGTACTTTTTCAGGAGGCGAAAGATTTTGGCTGGGTGTATCTGTCCATGCGTTATTTCCCGAGAGAAGCGATGTATGACAAGATCATTGAAAGCGACGGGATGCAGGGATTTCTTTCCGCAAGAGATTCCCTTCGGGCGCTGCATGACATGGGAATGAGCTGGCGGGATATTCTGGTGACACAACTGGGAGAGATGGATCCCGATACGGATCTGGAGACGGCGCTGGATCTGGCGGACGATATCGCGAACGAAACTGCCGGGGAAGAAAAGAAGCATGACTTCATCAAAGCGTTGGATCCGCACTTTAATATAGAAAAAGCCTATACTTACCCGATGGTATGTGTGGATGTGGAAGGAACGGCCCCCGGCATCTATAAGGATAATAAAGATGACGGTTCTTATGACAGAAAACTGGACCGGATCAAGAATGCGCTGTATAAGATCGATGTGGTGGATTCCGTGACGGGGCGTGATTCGTGCGGCTCCTATGTGTATCATAAATCGGAAGCGGAGGAAGGCGACACCTATTCCGGTATGTTTACAACTTTGTTTCTGTTCATTGCTTCCCTTTCCGTGGTGACGACCATGAACCGTTTTGTCAAAAAGCAGAGAATGCAGATCGGTGCATTAAAGGCATTGGGATATCGCAAATCCAGGATCTACCGGCATTATATCTCGTACGGTTTCTTTGTGAGCGTTGTGGGTGTCATACTTGGTTATGCGGTGGGACTGCCGACTCTGGGTGTCGGTTTCTATAATATGGAAATGGATATGTTTGACATCGTCGGAGGCGGCATCTATGTCGGAAAAGACAGCTATATCGTGGCGGTTCTGATCGTCCTGATGGTTACGCTGGTCACCTATTTTTCCAGCCGAAAGATCCTGTCGGAGCCGGCAGCGCAGACACTGCGTCTGGAGGTGCCCAAGATCAAGCAGAAGAAGACAGGCGAGAGACCAAACGGATTGATGTCACGACTGCCCTTTGCAGTGAAATGGAATCTGCGTGATGTGGCGAGAAGTAAAGCCCGTACCATCATGGGGATCGTAGGTATCGCCGGATCGGCATTGCTGATCGTAATGGCATATGGTATGGAAGATTCCATGCAGCATTATCTGGACTGGGAGTTCACCGGGATCCTGCGTTTCAAATCCAGACTGACCTTTGATTCCGATATCACCAATCTGGAAAAGAGTGATCTGTATCGGAAATACGGAACCGCGACCACACAGACGGTAGCGATCGAATATTATGACGGAAACGGGATGCTGCAGACCTCTGCGATCACGGTGAATGATTCGGACGGGATGATCGCGCTCAGTGATCACGAACAGGGATCCCACGATATCAATGAAGGGATCCCCGGGGCAACCTACAGTGATATCACGGCACCGGGGGCATTGTTTATCACGGAGAAACTGGTGGTCAACAAGCATATCGATATTCACCAAAAGCTGCGGTGGCATATCCTGGGAGACGATGACTGGCATGAGACGGCAATCGCGGCGGTGTGCCGGGATCCGCAGAGTCAGCAGTTTGCCATGACCAGACAGGCCTTTGAAGGATTGGGCGAAAAATATGAGCCGGACACTTTGTATACGGATCTGGATCTGACGGGTGTGGACGATGAAGATATTGACGGTGTGAGCGCGATCAGTACCAGCGCATCCCTGCGGGAACAGACCAGTGGTATGCTCAATATGATCTCGGGTATGCTGGGGCTGTTCATCGGTATGGCCGGAGTGCTGGGATTCATCATCATCTACAATATGGGCCTGCTGTCCATGAATGAGAAGATGTATCAGTTCTCTACAATGAAAGTGCTGGGCTTTAAGTTTATGAAGATCATGCGGATCTATACCATGCAGAATGTGTGGATCACGCTGGCGGGGATCGCGATCGGACTGCCGGGAGGCTTCCTGTTTACGGACTATCTGTTCCGCTATGCGATCGGAGAAGATTATGATTTCAACGCCTTTATCGAACCTTCGGCGTATCTTATCGCTTTTGCGGGTACAATGGCGGTCATGGTCTTTACCAGTATCTTCCTGGCAATGGGACTGCGGAAGATCGATATGGTGGCCAGCCTGAAAGCCAACGAATAGGCATCAATAAGGGATATATCCTGAGTTGACAAGGGAAGGCGGGCATGTTACTATGATAAAAACTCTTTGCACTGCAAAAACACATATGTGTCATCTACAGTACAAACTGAGCAGGCAGTACATGATGAAAAAATGTATGTAGCCGGGTCGTGAGAACGACAGCAGAGATTGCCAATCAGCACATCTGCGGGACAGTAGTATGTTCCGGGGTGTGCTTTTTTGATACCTCGTAACGGATGGCCGGAGAAGCTATAGGATAGGAGGCGTTGGCATGGATCAGGAAGCTTATGTTTGTTCGGAAGAAAAAAAGATTGCAGGAAAACTTTCGCTGGTAGGTATTTTCGGAAATGTGGTGCTGGCAGGCTTTAAGCTGTTTGCCGGAATCCTGGGGAAATCCGGGGCGATGATCTCGGATGCGGTGCATTCGCTGTCGGATGTATTTGCGACACTGGTGGCCTATATCGGTGTGCTATTGTCAAAACAGCCGGAGGACGCAGAGCATCCTTACGGACACGAGCGGCTGGAGTGTGTGGCATCATTGATCCTGGGGCTGATCCTGGCCGGTACGGGACTGGGGATCGGTTACAGCGGTGTTCATAAACTGCTGGTCAAAGAAGAGATCGCCATTCCGACGATATTGCCTTTGGTGGCAGCGGTCGTGTCCATCGTTGTCAAAGAAGCCATGTTCTGGTATACGATGTATTACGCAAAGAAGATGGATTCCGCGGCATTTAAAGCGGATGCCTGGCATCATAGATCGGATGCGCTATCTTCCATCGGTTCGTTTATCGGTATCGGTTTGGCGAGAATGGGATTTCCGATCATGGATCCGATCGCGTCTCTGGTCATCTGTCTGTTCATCTTGAAAGTGGCGTATGAGATCTCCAAGGATGCGCTGGATAAAATGCTGGATACTTCCTGCGGAAAAGATATGGAAGATCAGATCCGGGCATATATCGAAAAGCAGCCGGGAGTGGAGCGGATCGATCTGCTGCATACCAGACAATTCGGAAATAAGATCTATATCGATCTGGAGATCGCGGCGAAGGGGGAAATCACGCTGTTCGAAGCACACGAGATCGCGGAAAGCGTGCACAGCGGCGTGGAGAAGGAATTTCCTAAAGTAAAACATATTATGATCCATGTGAATCCCGTGAGTGAATGATCATAGAATACAGTTGTGTAAAGTGCCGTCCGGTATCTCCCAGAATGTGGTGAGCCTGACCAAAGAGAAGAAACTGACCAATGCATTGTTGTTGCCGAATTACAATAAAAATGTGGAGGAGATCATGGCGGATCCGGCATTCGCGGAAATGATGACGAAAAACGGAAAGGATGATATCAAGCGTATGGCAGCAGCCGGAAACGGGGAAGAGCTGCTTCGGGCTTATACAAGGCAGCGCGCCGCAAAGAAGACCAGTATCAATGATATGATGCAGCAGGATAACCCGGGACGGCAGTCGGTCGGAAGACGGGAGCAACCGATACAGGGACAGCCGGTACAGGAGCATGTTGCCGGCGGCAGAAATAGGAAATAGAAAAACAGGTAGTGAGTACCCGGGCTTGTTGAGAGTCCGGGTATTTTTATGCGGTTGACGGAAAATATTCATCGGATATATGATGGATACATGTCTGTAGTACTATGCTGTCTCGGGAGGTAGTTGGGAAATGGCCGGTATTCTTATAGTAGAAGATGCAGAAGAATTGCGAAAACTGATCGTGGACTTTTTTGAGAGGAAAGGTATGCATCTGATCGATACCGCATCTGACGGGTATGCAGGTGAAGAACTGATCCGAAAGAAGGATTACGATCTGGCCATCCTGGACATCATGCTGCCCGGCCCGTCCGGACTCGATCTTTGCAAGCTGCTGCGTAGTAAGAGCAATTGCCCGATCATCTTTCTGACAGCGTTGGGAAGTGAAGAAAGCATCCTGAAAGGTTACGGCATCGGCGCAGACGAATATATGGTAAAGCCGGTCTCGCTGAATGTTCTGTATGCGAAGTGTCTGGCGATCATGGCCAGAGCCGGTGTGGCTATGCAGGAAGAACGGGTGCTGGAATGCGGCGGGATCAAAATGTTTGAACGAAGGATGGAAGTGCGGGTTGGTAACGAAGAGATCCGGCTTGCTCCCAAGGAATATCTCCTTTTAAGGACCCTTCTGGAAAACAAGGGGAATGTTCTGGACAGGAACCGTCTCCTTGACCTGGTGTGGGGCGAAGATTTTGACGGTATCGATCGTGTGGTGGATAACCATATCAAAAAGCTTCGACAGAAACTCGGTGAGGAAGGAGCCCATATCAAGACCGTCATCGGAGGCGGTTATAAACTCTCTTAAGACTTGACGGGAGAAAAAGGAGGAATTCTGAAATGAAAAACATGAAAAGGCTGAAGCCACGATTTATGAGGCATTTCATCCCGTTCCTGATCGCGGCACTGATCATGGCCGGAATCGTCAGCTGGTTTGTGTATGGGATGGTGATGAAGCATTATAGTGAGTATGCCAGACGGCATGCGCTAATGTTTGATTTTGAACCATGGAAAGCTGCAGATTCGAATGAAATAACAAGATATCGGATTGCTGATCGATATAATTATCGTCAGCTGGATTTCTTGGCATCTGAATATCTTGCCATGAAGGATCATCTTCCGGAGGCAGATAAAAATTTTTTTGAAGATGCAACAAAGCTGGTAGACAGACTGTCTTTTGACAGCACAGTATATTATTCCTTCCGCATAAACGGGGATGAGCTTTTTTCAACTGCAGGAGGAGGGACAATCCTGGTAAATGGAGAGGATGGCATGCTCCGGAGATATCAGCTGGATCCCATGTGCGAATTTACCAGGTGGTACGAAGAGTCAGATGAAGTGGTGAAAAACGGTACTCCGGAAGGGTTTCGAAAGCTGTTTGCATGGATGAAGTCCGGACAGAAGCCGGCATACGGTTTTTCAGAAGAAATAAATCTGCATCGGAAAAGGACTGCGGAGGAGCTTCATAAAGGGGCGAATTATCGATACGAGTTTATTGATACATTTAACTGGTATGAGAATATAGATCATACGGAATCAATGTTTGATGATATGTTAGAGTCGGATCTGTGTGTTGTTCACGCATATGACATTTATGTAAGAGGAAATGAATATATACCCGGAAAGGTCGGATTGTTCGATCCGGAAGGAAATCTGGTCAGGGTTTATGATTTTACTCCGGGAATTGCCTGGGATTATGGAGAGCATATTATTGCCGGCGAAGAAGTGCAGTTTTTGGATGTATATAATTTTTTTGATGGATACTATTATTTTTTGGGAACGAACGGGATTCTTCGACATTTGTTGGACAGAAATCATCCCAACTATTTTGATGGAGGAACGCCGCAAAGTATCAGCGGCGGAAACATACCTTCTCAGGATCAGATTGCCAGCGAGTATAAAGAATACAGGAATGCAGGCTGGGAGTTTAGCTACCACTACCTGACCACTCCCACCATGTTCCTGATCTATCCGGGTCGAATGGTGGCTATGGTCGGTGGAATCTTCCTGTTGTTTATCGGCATAGCTGCATGGATTGCAGGGCAGCGGTACAAGAGTGCCAAGGCAGCATATCAGTTGGCGGAATATAGGATCAAGGTATCGAATGCCATGGCACATGATCTTAAGACCCCTCTGGCAACATTATCGGCGTATGCGGAGAATCTGAAGGAAGAGCAGGATCCGGAAAAGATGCGGGAGTATGCGGACAGTATCTTGACAACGGTTGGCTCGGCAAATCATCTGGTGGAGGATATACTGAATTTTTCCAGGAGCGAAGCGGACAGTATTAAGATCTGCAAGGAAGAAGTGAACCTAAGGGAATTGATCCTGGCCTGCATCGAGGAACATAAGAATGGCTTTCTTGCAAATGGTATCGAGATAACGACGGATGGATCGGATGTGATGCTTCATACGGATAGGAAGATACTGGCGCAGGCCATCAATAATCTGGTCCTGAACTGCGCAAAGCATTCGGCAAAGGGAACGGCGGAAATCAAGTGGGATAAGAAGAGTCTTACCATATCGAATCCGACAGATCTTGAGATCAGTGATGTGAATAAATTGAAAAAACCTTTTGTAAAAGGGGCGGATTCCAGAAATACAGGGGGAACCGGACTGGGGCTGGCGATCGCGGATAATAATCTTGAGATGCTGGGGTATGAAATGAAACTATCGATAGAGGATCATCGATTTATAGTGACAGTAAACTTTTAAGAAACGCCGCCCGGCGAGAGTCGGGCGTTTTTTTTGGTTTGATGCAGAAAAGACAGAATTGACAGAAAATGTAGAAAGTGGAGATTTGACAGATGAATAAAGACTGATGTATGATTTTGAAAAATAGGAAGTTTTATGCGGATATGTACATATTATGATCGGAGGTGGAGTATGCCAGAATATATTTGTAAGTCCTGCGGAGCACCGATTAAGATGAAAAAAGATGCTAAGGATGTCGTTTGTGATTATTGCGGATTTGTACAGACTATAGATAAGGAAAATATTCCGGAAGTAAAGGTCGACAGGAAGATGAAAATCTATGAACAGGTTTTGACGGAGAATCCGAAGACGGCGGCCTGGGTGGAACGGGCAAAACGACTGGTGGATGAGGTGAATCAGGAATATTCCGGTTCTAAGAATGCGGACGCCGCGCTGGATCGATTCCGGGAGATCATAGATTATATCGTAGAAAGTGGTGATGACAGCGGATATATTCCGATGATCGTTTATGTGATCCATTCAAAGAATCCGTTATCTGCTGCGGAAGGAACGACCTATAAAGTGGTGGTCAGCGATCCGCATGGGCGTATGGCGGAGTGTTTTGTTTATGATGATGAAAAACCGTTTGGTATGATGATCTGTAAAAGGGATACGCCGTTTGTGAAAATCCTGGAATATCCTTTCAGTGATCCGGAATGCAAAAAAGAGCCGGTGCAGGAAGAAGAAGTTTCGATCTTTACGGATGGAAGCAAATTTCCGGTGATAGCGATCAAGGAAAAGGCGCTTCGCTTTGAGGTTATCGTGGATTATTTATGGAAATAGAAACGATTCGTATGATTGAAAATGGGCATATAAAGATATATCCGGCAAGCCGGGAACGGATGGAAAAGCAGATTTATTCGGAGACGGATGCTGAGTTGAAGAAGGCGTACGAAGAGATGCTGGAAGGCTGTCTGGCGCATCCGGATCAGTGGGACTGGTATGCGATGTGGATGATCGAGAAAGCGGACGGAACACATATCGGGGATCTTTGTTTCAAGGGGCTGGAAGCCGGCTGTAATCCGGAAATCGGATATGGCATCCTGGAAGAATATCAGGGACAGGGCTATGCTACGGAAGCAGTAAAGCTGGTGCTGAATTGGGCATTCCAACATCCGGAGATCAAGGCCGTGGAAGCGGAGGCAGATCCGGATAATGTGGCATCACAGAAAGTACTTATGAAGTGCGGGTTTCGGCTAAACGGAGAGATTGGAGAGGAAGGCCCCAGGTATATAGTTTATTCGGGATCCTCACGCTGACAGCCAATTTGATCATAAACAAAAAAATAGTGTCTGATAGCCGACAAACTCGACACTATTTTTTATTTGCTGTTCGATTATCCACAATACAATCGGCGCGGCTTGTATGCTTCGGTTGTATGAATATTATATTACAATGCTTTTTGATCGTTAAATGGCAGTGATGTGGCAATCTGCTGTCTACCCTTAAAAAGAGTGTTTTGCTAAGGACACCGGAATCCGGCGGCTGTACTACATCTATTTGACACCGGTAGTAGATTGTTTTTGTGTACATTTAGGGCTTATTTTTTGTTTCTGATCAATTTCCCTGATATGATCTCTCAAAATTCGGTTTACATAACTGCTGAACGAACGGTCATCTTCTATGGCCAATTCTTTAATTCTCTCCACAATATCATCGTCCAGAGCAATGCTCAGTTTACTTTTTAGTGGTCTTTCGGTCATACTGTACACTTTCCTCTCTATATTTTTAATAATACTAGCAAAAATTACTAACTTTTGTTGAAAATTGCGACTGGATGTGATAAAGTAGGAATGAGTAGCAAGGATAGCTTTATGTACAAGGAGGTACAGTATATGGACGATAATCTCGCAGGAATTCTACCTAATTTATTCCCGAAATACATTGAATATTGTGTAAAATATAAGCTTATGAATAGATAAAAATAGGAAATTTGGAATTTTAAAGTGCGTGGTGCCGCTACATTATCAATATCACAGTTAATCAGCGACTAGGATGATAAAGAAAAGGATGGATAGATTTATGGATAAGAGAAAGAGACACTGCAGAAATAGTATAGTGATCATTCTTACGGGGATAATTATGCTGCTTGCTTCATATGTTGGTAGTTTTACAACGGAAGCAGGGGAAATCTCTGTTGAGATAGCAACAAAGAGTTATCAGTTTGATAAAAATAGTGGTTATGAGATTTCATCTTCAGCACCTAAAACGGCGTTTAGTGATCATCCTGGCACATTTAATATCAAGGGTGACATGACTTCTATTGCATCGGTGAATGGGTTTGAAGCTTACGATGTGAAAAATGGTTCTATCAGGCTCTCATATGATTTCAATAAATCATACCTAAATCGCGGAGAAACCGAGTGGCATTTGGTTAATGACGGAACTAAAAAAGTGGATGGGGTGCAATTGGAAAAGAATATACAGTCAGGAGCGATGATCCTGCAAACATCTTTAGATGGGAAGAATTGGGTTGTAGACCAGTCTATGACGGATGTATTCACATCTAATTCTACACAGACATATGATTTTTATTCTACTAAAGACATTCAATTGGTAAATGGCTGTTATTACAGAGTGATCGTGGTTTATAAGGTAGAAAGAAAATCTGGAGAAAACCAGGTTTTATTTGTAACCACGAATGAAATGGAGTATCAAAAAATAGCGGATGTTTATGAATTCTATGCTATAAACCAGGCTGAGGCAAGCAAGGCAACTTCGCCATCTACTACTCCGCGAAAGGAATTTCATGATTTTATTAATACAGGTAAGGATAACGGTTTTTCTGGTTCGGTAGCGATCAATAATAAGGATCCCCATTTTGGATGGGAATTAGGATATTTTGTGATTAATGGTTACACAAGAGATTTAACCAAAGATGGTCAGAATTATTTTCTGAAAAATGTTGGGGATAGAGTTACGCTTTGGTTCCACTTAAATCAGAATATTAATCAACTTAATGGAAATGCAAAGATTACAGTTGCGGAAGACAAGAATGCTTATGATCAAGTATTTTCAATCAAAAATACCAACTTTAAACATGGAACACTTGTAGTTAGATATACGGATCGAGAAGGAAAGCCACATGATCCGGTTATTTATACGGACTTCCTTGCTGCCAATGCTACAACTGGAGCTAATACCAAGGTGGAATTGTTTGAAGAAGGAGACTATGAGGTGGCATTGGATTATGAAATACAGGATGCGTCTCAGGCATTTTCTCCAGTTTATGATTATAAGATAGCATTTACTTTTGCAATTCGAAACGGAAACTGTATGGTTTATCCGTTTGACATTGTTACCGGTGCAGAACTGGCAGATCGTGCAGTAACGGCAAATGGTTTTCGGTTGGATTTGGCAAGATCAAGATATTTGGATATTGATGTAAAGCGTGAAGCGTTTACACAAGGAGCATCGGGGCTGGAAGGGGATGTTAGATATAATCGACCAGCCACTGATGGGGAGGAATATAAAGATGAAGGTCTGTATACTTTTACGGTGAAGAATTTATATACTGGTGAGCAAACGACAAAGATGATTTATGTAGGGAGTAATGAAATATTACGAGCGTATATGAAGAATCCGAAATTATCAATTGAGGATATTGAGGAACAGTTGGCGAATGGGGCGCATATTTCGAGCGATGGGACGATTGTTGCGCCGACACCCACCCCGACTCCGACATCAACACCTACACCAGAACCAACTCAAGAGGAGGTGCAAGAGAGTGCGGAGGCAGATATTCCAACAGTTTCAGCTACACCGACTCTTATACCGACACCAACACCTACGCCTGCTCCAACAATGATTGCCTTAAATGAGAAAGAAAGTGATGATGCAGGGAATGTGGAAAGGAACTTGCCGGAAGAAAATGCTTCCAAAACTGGTGAAGAAGAACACATAACAACAAAGAAATCTCCGGTTGGAGCCATTATTGTTATACTTGCTTTAGCAATTGGCGGTGGTATAGCGGCATATTTTAAAATGAAGAAATAAAGGGAAACATAGAGAAGGCAGCGTACATATATATTTGTCGGAAAGGGGAGCAGACATGAGATTTAGACGATTACTTGCGATGTGTATGGCTTGTGTGATTTTTGCAACGGGTTGTGCTCAAAGTGATAATAGGATAATTCAGGAACCTAGAGAAGAAAGCAAGCAGGACATAAACCATAATGATACGGATCTTGCTGAGCAATCTGTAGAAGTTGAATCAACCTCGACATTGGTATCTGAGGATGTTATTCACGGTGATAATCTGGAAACAGATACGATTGAGGTTATATCTGATGAAAAAGAGGAAGTAGATCGGGATACAATACAGGAAGAGAATAATCATCCAGTTGAGTTCCATTTTGCTGAAGAAGAGCCTGATTATAGTAGTTTAAATGATCCGGAGTTGCTTTCATATATAGAGGGAACAGTTTATGAAAGCATGATTGAAAATCTGGGCGAAGGGTATTTTATAGAGAATGTTGAAGCAATTTACATTTCTAACGAGTATCTTGAGGAATTTGCATATAACTCGCAAAGGAATATATATTTTGGGTATTCGTTGGATGAACTGGATCAACAGTTTCAGGGGCAAAAATATGTCTTTACACTTGGGGAAGATGGTACTACAGAGGTAGTTCCGTTTGAAGAATATTATGATCCATATGAACAGGTGATTAAAGATGTTGCAATTGGTACAGGAGTAATTCTTGTTTGTGTGACAGTTTCAGTAGTATCTGCAGGAGTAGGAGCTCCAGCTGTAAGTATGGTTTTCGCCGCATCTGCTAAAACAGGTATGACGATGGCTTTGTCAAGCGGGGTGATCGGTGGTGTGGCAGCCGGCGTAGTAAAAGGAGTAGAGACAAAAGATTTTGACCAGGCGTTATTGGCGGCTGCTGAAGGTGGAGCACAAGGCTTTAAGTGCGGAGCTATTATGGGGGCAATAGGAGGTGGGGCTTCGGAAGCAATTGCTTTAAAGGGAGCTACACTAAATGGTCTTACGATGAATGAAGCAGCGATGATCCAAAAAGAAACTGGATATCCGTTGGATGTAATAAAAGAGTTTTCATCTATGGAGCAGTATCAGATTTGTAAAGATGCTGGATTGGCCACAGAGATGGTTGATGGGAAATTAGCCTTAGTAAGAGAAGTTGATTTGTTTGATTATGTTGATGAAATGGATAGGACAAATGCGCAGCGAATTCAAGAAGGACTTTCGCCGTTGGATCCGTCTGGAATACCGTATGAATTGCATCATATAGGCCAGAAGGCGGATTCGACATTAGCAATACTAACAAAATCAGAACATAGACTCGGGGAGAATTATAAAATCTGGCATGAAGTTGTGGATGAGGGTGTTCATTCTCAGGTTGGGAATGCTTGGAATACGCAACGACAGCAGTTTTGGCTTAAGTATTTGGAATTGGCAACTAAAGCGGGGGGAGGAGTTTAGTTATGAACTTTTGTGAAAAATTAAAACAAAGCGAATTCTTTAGAGCGATGAAGGGCGCCGAGGAAAGAGAAATTGCTGAAGCTGAGAAAGAACTATCAATCAGTTTTGCTCCGGAATATAAAGATTTTTTGCAGAAATATGGAGTGGCCAGTATTAAAGGACACGAATTCTTTGGGTTGGGATCAAGCAAAAGACTGGATGTTGTTTATAATACAAAACAATTAAGAGCTGATAACAATTTAATGGGTAAGGATTGTTATGCTGTAGAAGCGACGGGGATGGATGGAATAGTTATTGTTCAAAATTATAGTGGAAAGGTTTTCGAGGTTAAGAGTGGAAAAAAACCAATGCTGTTATGTAACAGTCTAGAAGAGTATATTACGAAACATCAATAATAGATATCTTCGTAAAAAGAGGACAAAGATAGGTCCCTGCCCTCTTAACCACCGACAGTTCGTGAGTAGTTTTCTACACACACAAGTGTACGAATCCCGCCCCGTACTGGCGACAACTCACTACTCCTAAGAGTCCCGGTTGTCGGGGCGTGATATCTGAATGATACCACTAAGTCTTGGATTCTTGTAGTACGCTCCAAGTGCGCCTCGGTAAGATTATATTATATGATTTGAAACGGATTTTCAATATTTATTAGAGTGATTGAACAGATGATATAACTGGTTATATAAAAATGAAAATTGGAATTGACAGATTGTGATTTTTCGTATATCTTAACATTGTTTCGAAATTCTACCGAAACCGGCAGCGTGTAGGAGCGTTGCTATATACCATAATAAAACATATAGTAGATTGATGACGGAAGCTGTTCTGTTTTTTGTCTGTGTGGAAATTCCTTTCCGAACTTTTCTCTGGGACATATCTTCGGCTGACGCATCAGGAAAGGAAGAGAGTATGTCAAAAGAAAACACAAAAGCAGAAACGAAAAAATGGAGGGAAGCCTATCAGAACGCCAGCGGACCGGTGAAGATATCCATGACCAATGATTACTTATTTAAGGCTTTTCTACAGGAGAACCAAAAAGCGCTGACCGGCTTGATCAGTGCACTGCTACATCTTCCGAGTGGAAAGGTGCGGCACATAAAGATTGAAAATCCCATTGTTCTTGGAGAACATATTGCAGAAAAAACAGTGATACTGGATCTGAATGTCACATTCAATAATGGGGTGCGCATAAATATTGAACTGCAAGTGGTGAATGAAGAGAACTGGCCGGAGAGATCCGTTTATTATGCATGCCGTAATTATGCAAAATTATTCAGCGGTGGGATGTATGAGAAGGTGAAACCGGTGTATCAGATAGGAATCGTGGATTTTACACTCTTTACCGAGGATCCCGTATTCTATGCCACATATCAATTGAGAGATGAGAAGAATAAGCATGTCTATACGGAAAAATTCAATATTGGTGTGCTGGATCTGACTAAAATCAACCTTGCGACGGATGAGGATAAAAAGTATAATATAGACAAATGGGCAAAACTGTTTAAAGCGAAGACTTGGGAGGAAATTCGGATGATCGCGACAAAAGATAAAGCAATCGGCGAAGCTGCTTATACGATCTATAAGATTTCTGAAGATGAAAGGATCCGCCAGGAATGTGAAGCGCGTGAGATATTTTTGCAGAAAGAGAAAGCTGCGAAGAAGAAGGAACGGAAATACAAAAGAACAGAGCGTGAGTTGGCAAAAGCGAAAGAGCAACTGGCGCAGAAAGATGATCAGCTGGCACAGAAAGACGACCAGCTGGCGCAGAAAGACGACCAGCTGGCGCAGAAAGATGAACAGCTTGCCAAACAGCGGAAAGAGATTGAAGAGCTTCGCAGAAGATTGAATGAGCAGTGATGAGAAGAAAAAAACAAATTGTTAGCACTCGGGCTTGACGAGTGCTAATCATAGTGGTATAGTAAGAGCGTAAGGAAGGGTTCCGAAAGGAACAAAGCCTTACGCTTTTACTGTGCAGAGGGATTATGAAAAAGCATAATGGAGCTGAAAAGGGAGGTGAAGCTTTATGAATATTCAGAAATTTACGCAGAATTCCGTGCAGGCAGTACAGGATTGTGAGAAACTGGCCGTGGAGTATGGCAATCAGGAGATCGAGCAGGAGCACTTGCTGTATGCGCTGCTGCAATTGCAGGACAGTCTGATCCTGAAACTGGTGGAGAAGATGGAGATCAACACCGAGCATTTCGTGGACCGTGCGCGGCAGGCGTTGGCGAAGCGTGTGAAGGTGCAGGGCGGTGATCTGCGGATCGGTGCGGATCTGAATAAAGTGCTGATCAGTGCGGAAGAAGAAGCAAAAGCCATGGGTGACGATTATGTCTCTGTGGAGCATCTGATGCTATCCATGATCCGCTTCCCAAATCGTGAGATCAAGGCACTCTTTAACGAGTATGGCTTTACCAGAGACCGTTTCCTGGGGGCATTGGCACAGGTGAGAGGTAATCAGAGAGTGACTTCGGATAATCCGGAAGCTACTTATGATACGCTGGCGAAATATGGCGCAGATCTGGTGGAGCGCGCAAGGCAGCAGAAACTGGATCCGGTGATCGGGCGTGATGCCGAGATCCGTAATGTGATCCGCATCCTTTCCCGTAAGACCAAGAACAATCCGGTGCTGATCGGTGAGCCGGGTGTCGGTAAGACGGCGGTTGTGGAAGGGCTGGCGCAGCGTATCGTGCGCGGGGATGTGCCGGGCGGACTGAAGGATAAGAAGATCTTTTCGCTGGATATGGGCGCATTGGTCGCCGGGGCAAAATACCGTGGTGAATTTGAAGAGCGTCTGAAGGCAGTCCTGGAAGAAGTGAAAAAATCCGAAGGACAGATCATCCTGTTCATCGATGAGCTGCATACCATCGTGGGCGCGGGTAAGACGGACGGCGCCATGGATGCCGGCAATATGTTAAAACCTATGCTGGCCAGAGGGGAACTGCATTGCATCGGTGCCACTACACTGGACGAGTATCGTAAGTATATTGAAAAAGATCCGGCTCTGGAGCGGCGTTTCCAGCCGGTGATGGTGGATGAGCCGACGGTGGAGGATACCATCTCGATCCTGCGTGGACTGAAGGAACGCTATGAAGTGTATCACGGCGTGAAGATCCTGGACAACGCATTGGTGAGCGCGGCGATGCTTTCCAACCGCTACATCAGTGACCGTTTCCTGCCGGATAAGGCCATCGACCTGGTGGATGAGGCCTGCGCTCTGATCAAGACAGAGCTGGATACCATGCCGACGGAATTGGATGAGGCGCAGCGGCGCATCATGCAGATGGAGATCGAAGTGGCGGCTCTGAAGAAGGAAGATGATAACTTAAGTCGCGAGCGTCTGGAAGATCTGGCAAAGGAACTGGCAGAAGAGAAGGAGAAGTTTGAATCGGCCAAGGCGCAGTGGGAGAACGAGAAATCGGCGGTAGATAAGGTTTCAAAGATCCGTGAAGAGATCGAAGCGGTGAATAACGAGATCCAGATCGCGCAGCGGGAAGGTAATTATGAGAAGGCCGGGGAACTCTCTTATGGCAAGTTGCCGGCATTGAAGAAGCAGCTGGAGATCGAGGAAGAGACCGCCGGCAAGAAGGAGAACCGTCTGGTGCATGAGAATGTATCGGAGGAAGAGATCGCGCGGATCATCTCCCGCTGGACGGGCATACCGGTGAATAAACTGAACGAGAGCGAGCGTAACAAGACGCTGCACCTGGACGAGCAGCTGCACAAGCGTGTGATCGGTCAGGACGAGGCAGTGACAAAAGTGAGCGAGGCCATCATCCGTTCCAAGGCAGGCATCAAGGATCCGGGCAAGCCCATCGGTTCGTTCCTGTTCCTGGGGCCTACGGGTGTGGGCAAGACCGAGCTGGCGAAATCACTGGCGGATACACTTTTTGACGACGAGTCGAATATGGTGCGTATCGATATGAGTGAATATATGGAGAAGCATTCTGTATCTCGTCTGATCGGAGCGCCTCCGGGATATGTGGGCTATGACGAAGGCGGACAGCTGACGGAAGCCGTGCGGCGCAAACCGTATTCGGTGGTGCTCTTTGATGAAGTGGAGAAGGCACATCCGGATGTATTCAATATCCTGCTGCAGGTGTTGGATGACGGGCGTATCACGGATTCGCAGGGGCGGACCGTGGACTTTAAGAACACGATCCTGATCATGACTTCCAACATCGGTGCCCAGACGCTACTGGATGGTATTGATGAAAACGGCAATATCACACACGATGCCGAAGAGGATGCAATGGACCAGCTGCGGGATCATTTCCGGCCGGAGTTTTTGAACCGTCTGGATGAGATCATACTCTTTAAGCCGTTGACGAAGGAAAATATCGGCGGCATCATCGGTCTGATCATGAAGTCGCTGAATGCGCGGCTGGAAGACAGGGATGTGAGCGTGGAACTGGATCCGGAAGCAGAGCGGTTCATCGTGGAGAACGGGTACGATCCGATCTATGGTGCGCGGCCGCTGAAGCGATACATCCAGAAGACGGTAGAAACATTGTCGGCGAAGCTGATCCTGTCCGGGGAGATCTCGCAGGGGGATACCATACGGATCGAACTGCAGGGAGATGAACTGGTTGCGGTGAAAAAGTAAATATTTGGGCAGTCTGCTGAGGCGGGCTGCCTATTTTTATGCGAAAGATATCGGCAGCTTCAGGTCCACCTCATCCGGCCTTCGGCCACCTTCCCCTCAAGGGGAAGGCAAGGTGCGTCCGGTATGTTGTTGCATAAATAAACAGTAATTGTGCATCAAAAAATTGGACTTTCGGGATAAAATTTGGTAAAATATATGTGAATTTGCAACAGAATCATATCTTTTCGATAAAGGAGATCAAGATTATGGAACTGATCAAAGTATTGTTTGCGAATGTCAGCAGTGATCCGGCTTTTCTGAACTATCTGTATCGTTATGGGGAACTGCAGCAGGATCCTGAGAGCGGTATGCAGTTTGTGTTGTTTAAGGGGAAACACAGCATCACTGATGGGGCGTTGAGCATTATTTTGGACAGCTATGAGGGGATGCGTGCGCCAGTGAAACTGGTATTTCCGATGAGCATGCTCCTGAAGGTAGAAGTGGAGCAAAGTATGGCGCGTACCGGCGGGATCCGGTTATAAGAATGAATTTTAAAATAGGATCTGAGGGGCAGCAGATATAGTGCTGCCCTTTTGTATATCAAGGAAGGAGCATACACCTCATCCGGCGCTGGCGCGCCACCTTCCCCTCAAGGGGAAGGCAAGAGGGATAACGATAATGACAGCATTAGAGAGATTTTTGGATTATGTGAGTTTTGATACGATGTCGGACAGCACGATCGATGCGTATCCCAGTACGCCGGGGCAGCGGGAGCTGCTGGATCATCTGCGGCAGCAGCTGCGGGAGATGGGCGTAGCGGATGTGCGACAGGATGAGAAGTACGGTTATGTGTATGCGGCGATTCCGTCGAACTGCCCGGAGCGTACGATCCCGGCCATCGGCTTTATTGCCCATGTGGACACTGCAGAGGCCATGAGCGGAAAAGACATTAGGCCGCGGGTGATCGAGAACTTTGACGGGAAGGATATCGTACTGAATGAGGAGCTGGGGATCGTAACCCGGATGGAAGACTTTCCGGAGATGAGAGAACTGGCGGGAAAGACGCTGGTGGTGACGGACGGAACGACGCTGCTTGGCTCGGATGATAAATCCGGCGTGACGGAGATCATGGAGATGGCGGCGTATTTCTGCGCTCATCCGGAGGAAAAGCATGGTACAATCTGCATTGGTTTTACGGCGGAAGAGGAGACAGGCAGAGGAGTCAATTATTTCAATGTGCAGAATTTCGGGGCGCATTATGCCTATACCGTGGACGGTGGCCGGCTGGGGGAACTGTCCGGAGAAAACTTTAACGCTGCCGGCGCAAAGGTGACGGCGCAGGGCAGGAGTGTACATCCGGGGGATGCCTACGGACGGATGATCAATGCGTTGCAGGTGTTGATGGATCTGCACGCGCTGCTTCCGGAGAAGGAGAGGCCGGAGCATACCAAAGGCTATGAAGGCTTCTTCCATCTGACGGATCTGTCGGGAGATGTGGAGCGGGCAGCTTCGGAATACATCATCCGGGATCACGACGACACAAAGTTTGAGGCGAAGAAGGCGTTGTTCCGAAATGCGGTGGATAAGATCAATGCAAAGTATGGGGAAGGAATCCTGACGCTGGATCTGAAGGATCAGTATTACAATATGAAGGGGCGTCTGGATATGCATCCGGAGATCATGGAAAAGGCGCGCATTGCTATGGAAAAGTGCGGTGTAGAAGTGCAGATCGAACCGGTACGCGGAGGAACCGACGGCGCAAGGCTCACCTTTATGGGGCTGCCGTGTCCGAATCTCTGCACGGGAGGCGGCAACTTTCACGGAAAGCATGAATATCTGTGCGTAGAGGAAATGCTGACGACGATCGAGATCTTAAAGCAGCTGGTACGGGAGTGGGCGGAATAAATATATAGGAGTGAGAGCTTATGCTGAATCGGTTACGGGCACAATTTGTTGCTGCGGCGACGCTGGCGCTGTTGCTGGCGCTGGCGATGATCACGGTCATCGGTTATTATATGGCGTCCCAGACCTTTGAGGCGCAGATCAATATGATCATTGATTCGGTGCTGCATAATGGCGGGCAGATGCCGCATTCGGGCATTATGTCGGCGGGAGGAATGGAGATCACGCCGGAGCAGCAGTTTGAGACGCGTTTCTTCTCGACCATCACGGACAAAGCCGGTGTGGTGCGGACTGCCAATACGGAATCGGTATATTCCATTGATGCGCAGGAGGCAGCAGAGATTACGCACACATTGATCATGTCAGCGGATCACGAAGGGCAGATCGTATATGACAACAGTATCTTTTATTTTAAATCTATGGTGATGCCCGGCGGCGGGCGGATGTTTGTCTTTGTGGATTGTACTTCCAGAGTGTGGATCCTGCGGCAGGTGCAGCATTATCTGCTGGTGGTGTCGTTGATCATCATGCTGTTTTTCAGCATCATACTGATCTTTTTATCCAAGCATGTCGTGAATCCGTTTATTCGAAATTCGGAAAAACAGAAGCAGTTTATTACGAATGCGAGCCACGAACTGAAGACCCCCTTGGCGGTGATCTCGGCGAATACGGAGATGACGGAGGTTCTGAGTGGGAAGAATAAATGGACGGAATCGACCATGCGGCAGGTGCAGCGAATGAATGCGCTGGTGTCGGAGCTGGTGACACTCTCCAAGCTGGATGAGAAGGATGAAGTGGTGCTTTCCAATGTGAATGCATCGGAGATCGTGGAAGAACAGGCGGAGAGTTTCTCACAGGTGGTGCTGTCGCAGGGGAAAGAGTTTTCCAAAGAGATCGAACCGGACATCACGATCAAGGCAGAGAAGCGTGGTGTGCAGGAACTGGCGTCGATCCTGCTGGACAATGCGGCGAAGTATTGTGATGACGGAGGAAAAGTGACGATCTCTTTTTCCGGCAAGAGCGGAAGAGGAGCAAAGCTCACGGTTACTAATACCTATGCGGCAGGGGCCGGCGTGGACTATCGCAGGTTTTTTGAGCGTTTTTACCGGGAGGATGAGTCACACAACAGTAAGAAGAGTGGCTTCGGCATCGGGCTGTCCATAGCGCAGGAGATTTGCAAAAGGCTGAATGCAAAAATCCAGGTGAGCTATAAGAACGGGGATATCACATTTGCGATCATGTTTAAATAAGCAAAGGGACACCTCATCCGGCGCTGGCGCGCCACCTTCCCCTCAAGGGGAAGGCAAGAGGCTATCGAAGATAGGTTAGACAGCGGCGCCCTGCGTCAAGACATAGGCGCCACCGGATTCGCCGGAGATCACCAGGGAGGAGCCGACGGATTTTAATTTGTTACGCAGGAAAGAAATGTACATCCAGACGGCTTCGCCATCGGCGCCGTCTTCGTTTTTCCAAAATTTTTCCAGCAGTTCTTCCGTGGAAAAAGCAATACCGGGATGGTTCATAAACTGCTCCATCAGACGCGCTTC
The DNA here is from genome assembly GCA_017526985.1 of Lachnospiraceae bacterium. Lineage (GTDB taxonomy): Bacteria > Bacillota > Clostridia > Lachnospirales > Lachnospiraceae > NK4A136. The sequence continues at coordinate 34,245 of JAFXQR010000021.1, read as the reverse complement.
GCGTACAGCCAGGCTGATGGAATTGCGGCAGGTGAGCTCGGATTTGGAAGTGTCCAGAGTCAGATCCTGCAGGGTGACGATACTGGAAGTGTACTGTCCATGGCGTCTGGTCATAGCGCGTACGCGGGCAAGTAACTCGCCCATGGCAAAAGGTTTGGTCAGGTAATCATCGGCACCGGCATCCAGCCCGGCGATACGATCGTCCACTTCGGTCTTGGCTGTAAGGAACAGAACCGGCGTGGTGTTGCCGTCTTTGCGGATCTCTTTTACCGCGGTCAGACCGTCCATCACAGGCATCATGACATCTAGAAGGATCGCGTCATAGGCATCGCTTTTGGTCTTTTCTACAGCTTCCAGACCGTTGGCTACGGTATCCACGGAATAGCCGGAGTGGGTGAGCATAGCGCTGACAACTTCGGCCAGATCAGTTTCATCTTCTGCTAATAATATCTTCATCAGTAATCCCCAATCATTATAAAAGAATAAGAAGAACCACAAGGGTTCTCCTTTGTATCAACTTCGTATCAGATCCCGGATGGTCTGCATGGAAACATCACATGCGGCCAGCTCATCGGCGCAGCGCTTCAGCTCTGCACTGATCAGTTCGGGGTGGTGAATGTCTTTTTTGTACTTCATCTCATGCTCTAAGGCAGCCCAGGTATCCATAGCGATGGTGCGAAGCTGTACTTCGGCAAAATAGGTGCCCGGGAAGTTGCCTTCGATATCCGGCTCACTGTCGGCGACGCTCAGGATCAGATGATAGCTGCGGTAGCCGTTTGCTTTGGCGGCACTGATAAAGTCTTTTTCTTCCACGACTGTACAGCCGGGGAGCTTACGCAACTCTTCCAGATTTCTGCGGATATCGTTTAAGAACAGGCAGACAATACGGATGCCGATGGCATCGTGGATCTCTTTTAAGGCGCTGTGTGTATCTACCGGCAGGCCGTCCGCAATGCATTTGGAACGCATGCTTTCTTCACTCTTGATGCGCCATGAAAGATGTTCGAAAAGCTTTTCACCGGTTTTATCCGAAAAAGCATTACCATAGTCACGGATGAGATCAGTGACCCGGATGGCGATGTCATGTAGCTTTTTTTCGTAGCCGCTGTATATGCTTTCCATAGTACTTATATTATACTATGGCGTGCTAAAACGGTCAAATGAAGATATTGTGAACGGAAACTATATATGATAAAATGGGGCGGTCAGTAAAAACAATATTTTTGGGGGATTGATCGTGAAGGAGCGAAAGATTTTAAAGAATAAGCTGTATCTGTATCTGACGGAGTTTTTTGCGGGGATGAGTGTGATGGCTGTGGAGCTGGGAGCGAGCCGGCTGCTGGCACCTTACTTTTCTTCGTCGCAGATCGTATGGACCATTATCATCGGGACGATTATGATCGCGATGGCGCTGGGAAATGTCTATGGCGGACGGAGTGCGGACAAGGATCCGGATCCCGACAAGCTGTATGGGAGGATCATCATCGCGGCAGTCTGGATCGCCCTGATCCCGGTGATCGGCAAGTATATCATCATCGGCATCGCGGCGGCGCTGATCTTTACGGTGAGCAACAACTTTTTGATCATTGCGGCGTTTGCGGCTTGTATGGTAGTATTTGTGTTTCCGTTGTTTCTGCTGGGAACGGTGACGCCTTCGCTGGTAAAATACTGTTTGCTGGTATCCTCACAAAAAGAAGGGGAACATACCGCAGAAGAGGGCCGGACGGTGGGTAATCTGAATGCGTTCAATACCGTGGGTTCTATTATCGGCACCTTTGTACCGACCTTCATCTCCATCCCGGCGGTGGGAACGGCGATCACCTTTCTGATCTTTGCGGGCATACTGCTGGTGCTGGCCATTGTGTATTTTGTCACATCCGGTGTGTTTGTGAAGAAACTGCCGGTGGGGGCAGCGCTGTTTCTGCTGGCTTGCATCTTTGGACACGACAGCAGTTTTGCTTTCTGGCAGAACGACTTGTCTTATGAAGGAGAGTCGGTCTACAACTACCTGCAGGTGTACGAAAATGAACGGCAGGTGGTGCTATCCACCAATGTACTCTTTGGTGTGCAGTCGGTTTATCGTAAGGAAAAAGAACTGACGGGGATGTATTATGATTACGCCATGGCAGCAGCATATATGACGGGTGTTACGGACAAGGATCATCTGGATGTGCTGATCCTGGGGATGGGGACCGGAACCTATGCGACGCAGTGCCGCAGATATTTTGGCAATATGAGCATTACCGGAGTGGAGATCGATGAGAAGATCACGGCGCTGGCCAGAAAGTATTTTGAACTGCCGGAGGAAGTGCCGGTGATCACCTATGACGGACGGGCCTATCTGAATGCGGATGACGGGAAATATGATCTGATCATGGTGGATGCTTATCAGGATATCACGATCCCGTTCCAGATGTCTTCGGTGGAGTTTTTTACGCTGGTGACAGATCATCTGAAGGACGATGGCGTGATGGTCGTCAATATGAACATGCGCAGCAGTGAGTCGGGGAACATCACTGAATACTTATCGGATACCATCGCTTCGGTCTTTCCGGTGGTGGTAACAGCGGATGTGTATGGATCGACCAACCGGGAACTCTTTGCATCGCAGAATCCGCAGATGACGGAGACTTTTGCGACGGGGATCGAAAAAGAAGAGGCATCGGATCTGCGCCGGATGATGGAATATGTGCAGGATCTGCTGGTGGCTTATGACGGTGGCGGGCATATTATGACGGATGACCAGGCACCGGTGGAACTGCTGGGGATGCGGGTGATCGACGGGCTGATCGCAAATGAGGTGGGCTTTTACCGGGAAGTGTATGATGAGAAAGGACTGGAAGGTCTGCTGGAATACTTATAAAGCAGTAGGAGCGAACAAGGAAAGATGGAGTTGTTACAGCATATAACAGAAGTGGTGAAAGAGTCCCCGACGATCATTGTATATCTGGTCGCCGGGCTTCTGCTTTTATTTGCGGGGCTGTATGTTTTTAAAGGCGTACAGTTTGCTATCTGCGCTGTGATCGGCGGACTGATCGGACTGGCGATCGTGGATGTGGTGGGGCGCAATGATCTGTATTATCTGGCGGCGATCCCGGCGCTGATCTTCGGGATCATCGGTGTCTTAAAATACAAGGTGGCACTGTATATCGCGGGCTCACTCTGTACCTTTGTGGCGGTGGCATTATGGTTTCTCAAACGGGCATATGCGATGGTACGCGAGAGTGTGGCAGCGATCCCGGATACGGACACGCTGCTGCGGTTATGGCTGGAGCAGGTAAAAGAAAAAGGCGATCTGTCGGCGGCGGCAAAGGTAGTGATCGGAGAGCAGACGGCACTGGTATTGCAGGATGTGAAGACGGCGATACAGTTTTTGGAGCGGGGGCTGCTGATCGCCTTTTTGGCTGGGATTGTGATCGGTGTACTGGCGTTGCTGCTGGGGGACTATATCGTGATCCTCTTCACTTCTGTCAGCGGAGCGATGCTGGTGGTGAGTACCGCAGACCGGATCTATGATCTGCCGGAGCAGACCTACAACATCGCGTTGGGAGTGCTGGCCTTTGTGGGACTGTTGCTGCAGTGCATTCACAAATGGGACCGGAGGAATGTAAAAAGAGAGCGGCGGGAGACGAAAGAACGAAGAGAAAAAAGAGAACGCAGGAGATAAAAACGATGGAACATAAAAAAGGCTGGAATCCGTTCATGGAAGAGAACGGGATAGAGATCGTATCGGAGTCGACGGAGCGGACGGAAATATCTATGTGACGCAGAATGCCTATGTGAATTTTCTGACCAATACGGATCAGGAGGAAGAGATCCTGGCGGAGACGGATGTGATCTGCAGAGGGGCGACGATCGTGGCGGTGCATGTCGTGGTGTGTACGGCAGCCGGAAAACAGCTGGCCGATGCGGTGGTGGATATGTTCCGGATCCCGGGGGAATAAAAATAGGATAAACAACGAAAATCCTGTGCGAAAAGGCACAGGATTTTTTGCGGTAAGTTTAGTACGGGTTTCCGAAAGGCTGCCGGGGGTTACATGCCGTAGCGTGTAAGCGCCAGCTTCAGTGTCTCCCGTACATTCTGCGCAGATTTCTCCGGGGAGATGATGATCACATAGCGGCAGTATTCGGTGGCGAAGAGCTCCATACCGTCTGCGGTGCATTTCAGGTGGAGCTGTACCCAGTCGCCTGCGGTGATATGATATTTTTTGGCAGTGTCCGCATCTACGGGCGCTGTTTTTTTGTTCTTTCCGAAGACATCCACGATGGTGTTCATCATATTGTTGGCGGATGCATTGACAAGTATATGAAAATTTTTCTGGGCGCCGGAATACATGACCGGATTTTTGGAACGATAGGAAGATTTGGAATCCGGGTCGTTGCTGCCGTTTATCCCATCGAAGCCGGAGTATTCTTTTAGCTGTTTACTGTCTGCCGGAACGGGATCGATCGAAAGGATGCGGTCAACACGGAGATTGATCGTGTTGCTGTATCCTTTGATCCCCATGATGCAATAGTAATAACCGTTGCTCCATAGCAGGCGCAGCGGGCGAAGGGTTTTCGGGTAGCCCTTTTTTTGAGCCAATTTCAATAACTTGTTATACTCGCCGTAATCGATATTGGCGAGTTGGCTGCTTTGGATGATCCCGGCCAATGCACTGATATTTTGCAATACCGTATTATCTTCCTTGAGATCCAGATCTGTCTGGGAAGGATAGTATTTGAGTTTATCCTCGGACAGAGGGCGTATCGTGGAGAGTTTCAGTGAAATGCTTTTGATGTCATCTACGGCAAAGTAGTTGTAGGTTTCGATCGCGTCATAGAGTGCCATCAGTTCGCTTTCCAGCAAAACGGATTCATAGTAGTAATATTTTGTCCCGTTGTCTTCGAAACCGACAATATAAAAACCGAGGTTGTGACGAAGATCCAGATCCTTCGAATCGGTGATTTCCGTGATTTCATCATCCTGCTCGCGAAACAGGCCGATCCGTTCGCTTTCCAGCTTGTTCAACTGCCGCAGTACGGTGGTCCTGTCCAGTTGGATGCCATAAGAACCGAAGTCATTGTTCAGAGATTCGGTAATCTCTCGGATCGAGAGAGGGTGATTGCGGTCACTGTGGTTTTTTAGTGTCAAGATCAGATAAAGGATATTGTTGGTGGATGTTTCGCCTTTTGTGCGAGGCTGCGCTTTTTTGGAAATGCTTCCCATAGGTGTCCTCCCGGTCCGTGTCTGTGCAATATTGCCTATATTATATCATAAAATCTGCAATTCGGGACAGATGTGATGAAAAATTGCTTATGCAATAATGCACAGATAGATCTTTTATACTTTAGTCAGAAAGCAGCGAAGGGTTGCAAAAAAAACGAAACGGACAGGAGGACAAAGGGATGATGAAGGTTGATGCGGTAAAGAAAGGAAGCGAAAATGAGAGGGAGGACAGAATCCGGCTTACAACGGCTATGTCTTTTGCAGAACTGGTTGCAATGGATGCAAGGGGCGAATTATTCAGGGAGGACCGGCAGGGGCGCAGAGTAATTTTGCCCTTTTACGATCTTGAAATCAGGGAAATCCGGGAAGATGGGAAAGTAATCTGCGAGGGAGATGAACTGACGAAACAGTTTGATGAATTTCTGGAGAACCGCACCGGGAAGAATCGGGTGGATGAGGATCGCTGGGTACCGGATCTGTGTTACTGGGTACAGTTGTTTGCCGGGGCGCAGGACAGGCTGGATGCAAAACGGTTTGAAATTGTTTTTCAGGTAAAAACAAAATATGCAGAAACGGATTCCTTTGAGGCGACTGAAACAGAATATCTGTATAAACAGCTGCGCGAAAGGATCCTGGTGAAAGGGGAAAGGCAGCTGCGGATCTGCGGAAATGAAGAAAACAAGAGCAATATCAGAAAAACGGTGCTCCATCTGGCTAATGAACTCGGCAACCTCGCGTATGCCGCAGAACATGAGAATCCGCTGGAAATCATTGCCCTTCATCCCGGATATACCTATGAAGACTTTATGGAAAAAGTGGTAAGCCTGAGGGGCACAAGAGATACGATAAAGGGACTGCGGGATACGACGGATCTGGTAAGGGTAGACGGAGTATTTAAGGAGTTTTGCAGCAATGCCTGCAGAAAACCCGGATTGCCGCATATATTTGTGATCGAGAACTATGACATGGTATCGGAAAAAGTGCTTTTTGGAGAGGCACTGTATGGTATGTTACCGGAATATCGTGAAGATGGAATCCGGATCCGGACAATGTATCAGTCCTATCCCGGTTCTGCAGGAAACGATCCGTTTGCCAATGGGTTCTTTATTCCGGAGAATGTAGTGATAATGGGAATCTGCAGCGCCTCTTCGTGCGCACCGGATCCGGTGATTTCAAAGATATTGCCGTGAGTGAATGACAACTTACAGAGTGTTTTCGCTGGAAAATGATCGGAAACGGAGTCTTAGTATAGGGAAATAGAGAAAGAGCAGATGAAAGAATATTTAAAGGAAAACGCTGGTATACAAAGAGGCGCCGGATCAAACAAAACCGGATGCCGCAGACTGGATAGCAGTATCCTTTATCACCCGGAGTCGAAAAAGCGGATGGAAGGATGATTATCGTTTGTTCCGAAAAAACTACGGGCGTTCTGGAAGAAATACATCTTTATTCAATAAGAGGGGTGTGTTATAATTTTCTGGGCAACGAAAGAGCTTTGTTTCTGATGCAAGAGTAAGAAGTGGACAAAGGAAGCTTGTGATAGTGGCTGCTGCCTGGAAATACGAGAAGGAGAAGAGAAAAATGGGGTACTATGTATATTGTTTTGAAGAAGAGTGTTATCAGAAGAAGCCTGCGGAGGCCTATGAGAATGTTATAACGCAGATGCTGACAGATCATCCGGAGCTTATTGGGAAATTTGAATCCTGCTTTACCACGAATAAGGAGCAGGCTGAAACGTATACGGGAAATATCAAGTATGTGGATATTGCCGGGCGGCAGGTCGCAATTCCAATGGATTTTGGAACGGCAGATAAGAGAAAGAATCTGGAACTGATTGAGGCCACTTTATATGGAGATATTCAGCAGCAGGAGGAAAATGCAGAAGACTCCGAAGCTGAACCGGAAGAAGCGTTTGCAGACGAAGATGATGAAGAATTGATTGATGAAGATGAGTATGCGTTTGAAGATGAGGAAGATGGCAAAGAAGAGGAAGAACTGATCGAAGCAGAGTATGAGTATGAAAACGAGGATGAGTTAATCGAAGAAGACGATGAATATGAGGACGAAGAAGAGTTGATTGAAGAAAACTATGAGTATGAAGAGGAAGAAGCAGAAGAGGAAGAAGCAGAAGACGAAGCAGAGGAAGACCTGATCGAAGAGGATGAAGAAGAATATGAAATAGAAGACGAGGATGATGCAGAATCGGCAGAGGGGTGGGAAGAAGAACTGGTGGCAGATGGCGCAGGTGACTATGAGGGTGGCGTCAAAGACGAAAATGTATCCCACTCTGAGCATGTTCAGATTTGGAAAAAGCACTTGCCGGAATTAAAAGAACTGGTGTATGAAAGACTGGATAATCGTGTCAGAGTAAGCAGCGAAGAATATAAATATAAGGGAGCGCAGCGCCTGCGGTTTGTGGTAGAGAAAGACAGAGCGGTGTTATTCAGCTTTGTTCCTGAATTTGAGATGAAAGAGGTTTACCAGGCCTGGATATATCTGGATCGCATCTGGATGATTGCAGGGCCAGGTTACTACGGGGGAGAGTGTTTTTTATGCACCATTAAAGTAAATGGACGAAAAGTGGAGAAACTGATAACGGACATCTCCGGTGCGTATGGGTATGATGCTTATGTTCGCAAGGATAGGGAGGTTGAGCTTTTATTTGTCGAGGAAAGTGTGGGGGATTTTTTGTGGTATAATCTGCAGAAAAAGGAATGCAGATATTTGAATACCGGAGTGGATTGCGAAAAGAAAGGATATTCTTTCTCAGGAGAAGAGAACAAGCAAGATCCTTATCAGGGATACCGGATCTTTGAAGATGGGTATTTACTTTTAAATCAGGAATTCTTATTCGGGGGGAATGGCGGGAAGGAAGAAATCAGGGATTATCTGAACTGCGAAGAAATTCTTTCGGCAAGCAGAAAGAGCTACTACGAACAGAATTTTATTGATGAGATCCGTGTGCCGGGGGATGCGGGACAAACTACTGTGACGTCTGTGAGGTATGTTCCGGAAAAAGGTGTAACGATCCAAATTGGTGAGGTTTATCCGCCGACTGTGGAAATCTCCCCCGATGGCCAGACGGTGCATTATAACGGGAGAGAGGTATCTTTGGGGATACAGGAGGAGAAAACGGTTCAAAAGCTGTTGGAAGAGGAAGCTGATTTGAAACATCTCCTGCATGGACTCAGTAAGGATTTTCTGACAGGGTATGTCGCTGGAGAAACGAGTGAAATCAAGGCCGCATATTTATACGGAGAGAGGCTTTCAGAGCTTTTGCTTGCATGTACCTGTGGGAGTCATAAGTATTTGGGGATTTATAATCGTACTTACAAGATGCTGACCCTGTTCCGGATTAAATGGAAACACAACGAAGCGGAGATGAGAAAGCTGTATTTTGACTTCAAGGCGGGCAATGGATATCAGGCGCCGAAGGCCGAGTATTTCGTAACACTGCAGGCGATCAGGGGCAGATATGCTATTGATGAGAGTAATTTTAATGTGTTGTGGCTTGTGAGAAAGGGACTCTCTGAATTCTTTCAGGATAAGATCAGGTTTGATGCTGAAAAAGAGGCGGAAAAAGGGATCTATGAGGATAACACTGAGATACGTGAGGCGGTCGATATTCAGAATTTCCAGAACAGAATCATATCCTGCGCTGGTCTTTTGGCGAATAAAAAAATCTTCTGGACATATCCTGCATATGTGGAGGGAAAAGCGCTCCAGCCGAATGAAATCTATGGCGCAATACTGATCATGGATTTGAAATGTCTTGGCTATCCGGAGCCGATGGTTGTGCACTACAATATTAACAGACCTAATCGGATCATGATTTGCGAGAATAAACCGTTTGGATCAGATCGAGATACCTGGTGGGACAGTGTTCATAACGACTGGACGATAGTGGAGATCCCGGGACGTGTTTCACCTAAGGATGCCGGGGCTATCATCCCCAGCTCCAATCCGCCCGAAGGTGTAAGTTTCACTGGTGTTAATAAAGGTTTCTTTTTAAACCAAATATCCGTGACGACAAGGCTGGATGATCATTATTATAGCAATGACGAAATTGATCCCATGAATAAGATTTATCAAAAACAGAATCTTAAGGTGTTTTTTGATAACGCACAGCTTCGGGGAAGCGAGATGCATCCCAGATACCAGAATCTGAGGGCAGGGCAGTTTTGTGAGGAAGGATTTTTGTACGCTACACAGAAAGGAGCCTTCTTTATGTTAAAGAGCGGGATGACCTGCTGCCTTGTTGAAGGAGAGAATATCTGCGGCCTGGAATACCTTTCTGAAAAAAGGGAGATCAAGATTTTCCGTTTTAAAGGGCTTAAGCAGTATGAATTCCATGAGCATTATGATATTATTGGAGGTATGTCTGAAGAATGGCGGAATTCCTACAATGTAGAACTGAATACAGAAAGCATTTCCCTGGATGAGGTACTCAGGTTTATGTCTTCTGTGAAAGACAATTCATAAGGCGAAGCCCTGGGAGAATGATCTTAAGCAGAAGCATGGCAGAGGAAAGCGCTTGCGTAAGATGCTTAAAGAGTTGAATAAACAGAAAGAATATGTAAAAATGAATTGGTTAAGGAGGATATAAGAATGGATTCAGTAAAAGATATTTTAAAAAAGGCTTTTGAAGAAGATGCAAATGGGCAACCGATTTTGGATGCAAATGGACAACCTGTGGATCTGGTTGATGATCATTCTTTTCGAATGGAAGAAAATGGTGAAGAGATAGAATATGAAGTAATAGATGGGGTTCGGACTCACATAGTCACGAAAAGTATCATCTCCTCTAAACCAGGTATTACAGATGTGGTTAGAGATTTTGCAAAAGGAAATGGAAAGAAGGGATTTCTGTTTTTCAGATATCTCAAAGACGATTATCTGTTCTCTGTTGAAATAATTGATTATTCAGCAGTAAGTACATCTACAGTTACTCTATGCAAAGAAACAGATATAACCGGTATTCAAAATGAATCCATTAAACGCTTTGAAGGAACAAAAGGATATTACTATATAGTTGCTATCAGGATTGGGCCGGATACTAATCGGGATTATACGGCATTAAAGCACTATATTATTTCCTCTGACAACAGAACATATAATAAAGTAGTACGGCATATTGAAAGAGTTATAGGGTATCAGCCGGAGGATAATCAGACACCTTCGAACATGCTTCCGCATAATACTCTGGTTTATGGCGCTCCGGGAACCGGAAAGAGTTATCTGCTCAAGAAGACGATTGATGGAATGGGACTTAAAGATAGATGCCGGAGAGTAACCTTTTATGAGGATTACTCCTATGAGAAATTTGTTGGCGGATATATGCCTGTTGCTAAAGAAAATGTGCAAAGCAGTATTAAAGGCAGGTGTGCAACGAATAATGATGTGGAACTGACATTGGAAGAAGACCGGGTAAGCTATGAGTTTCGTCCCGGGGTGTTTTTGGAAATGGCAGCGGCTGCATGGAAAGATGCCTTCAATAAAGGGTGGGACATATTTAAGAAAGGGAAAAAATATGATCAGGATGGATGTAATACACCTGAAAATGAGCAGAATCCGGAGAGTAATGTTGAACGGGAAAATGATGCGATTGGAAATGATGCGATAGAACAACTTGATAAATATGTAATTGTAATCGAGGAGATCAACAGAGCCAATGCGGCCTCCGTATTTGGGGATATGTTTCAATTGCTGGATCGGGATGAGTCTGGATTGAGCGAGTATGGCATCTGTCTGGCAGATGAAACACAGAAATGGTTTAAGCGTTTTATGCAAAATGGTCTTTCCGGACATGATGAGGATATAGAATATTTATGTAAAGATTTTCGTATTCCCCCCAATCTGTATCTGTGGGCTACCATGAATAGTGCGGATCAGGGTGTATTTCCGTTGGATTCTGCATTCAAGCGGCGTTGGAGTTTCATATACAAATCTGTAGCAGATAAGAAGAACGGAACTACGGGTTATCATTTTAAGGCATTTGTTGAATGGGGGGATAGAGAGAGTCTGGATATATCCTGGGATGATCTGAGAGATCTGATCAATGATAAAATGGGAGAGGATGGCAATATTGAAGAAGACAGATTTATAGGACCAAGGTTTTTTAAACAAGCAGAAATAGCTCAGATCGATGCATTTACCGAGCAGGTGTCAACTGGTAAAACAGATCTGGATCTGGGAGAATTGCCCAATCCTTTGTGTGAAAAACTGTATTCCTATTTGAGACAGGATGTGTATCGGAATAATCCGACGGGAATGTTCAGAAAGGAAAGTGACAGTTTATACAAAATTCGAAGACGGTTACAGGAAACGGATGGAAAACTAGGCATCTGCGATGTGTTGGATATTCCGATTGAAGCTGTAAAAGAATGTAAAATAAAAACTAAAGAAGAACTAAAAAGCGGTAATCAGGTGCAGGTGAGTACATCACCAGAAGACGCAGCTACGGTTTCAGATGCACAGGGAAACAGTAATTCTAATACAAATGATGACGGAGAATCATAAATGATAGTTCTATATGAGGGAATGACTTATGATGAATGTCGGGATATATTTGGTAATCTCATTGAAGAACTGCTTGACCGTCAGTTTTTTGTGAAAAGAGGCGAGGCATTTATATTACGCTTTGTCGGATTGGTTGTTCGTACAGTGCAGGGGAAAGCGTATAAGATATATTGCCTGCCAAAGTATTTAAGAAACCGGTATCAAGGGGAACTCACGGAATCGCAGAAGATGCACATTTCTGAATTGATGGGGCAGATCTTGCGGGTAGTAGAACTGACACCGCATAGTCATGATTTCCTTGCAGATGCAGTCTATGATGAGAATAAGTATCAAAAAGATAAGAAAAAGATTTCTTTTTATGATCTGGCAAAATGGATCGTGAAGGATTATTGTGAAAACGGAATCTATTTTTTTAAGCAGAAGACTTATACATCACAGAATAAAGGACATATCAGTTGGGGGAAAACAATTGCCAAGAAGATTCCGATTATATCCCGTAAGGATACGGTCTACACAGATCTGATCTCGGCATATTCCGAAAAAAAGTATGATAATGAAATCTCAGATATTCAACGATGTGTTGTGGCTGAGGCAATTGAAAAATTAACGGAACTGGGAGAGGCTGTAGATGTAGAAATTCCGGATTATGACAAGTCTCTAAGAGGCTTGTTGAAAAAATATGTATCCGTAATTCAGAAATATCAGCGCATTGTATTTACCAATAGGGATATTTCTTTATTAAGAGCATTAGAGGCTTGGTGTGATAATGAAACCTATTATTATCTGATGCCATGTCGCGGAACGGTATCCTTTGAATTGGTGTGGGAAGATGTTATACGAGAGGTTTATGGACATAGGGAATTGACGGGAAAGGTTGGATTTGGAGCGCCGTTATACCATCTTATATGGCAAAAGAAACCATACGAAAGGGAGGGGGATTCCATACCGGATGCATTGAATTTTTGGGCAGAAGATGGAAAAATCCGATTTTTGGTTTTGGATGGAAAGTATTATCTGGGGAATATCGATATCAAAAAAAACAAGATAAAAGATTTTCCTGGGTATAAAGATGTAGCAAAACAGATTGATTATTATGATACGCTGGTTAAAGTATATGGTCTGGATGTTAATACCGGATGCAATGTATTTGTGATGCCGTACTGGGAATATCAAATCGAAAATGATAAAGACGGGAAAAGTGATGACGGGGCTATGAGATATATCGGATATGTTGAAAAACCCGGGGCGAAAGATCCGATCCGCAGTATAATAAAGAAATTGTCTGCGGAACGATCGGATGAAAATGCTGCTGAGTCAGGAGAGGCAGGACAAAATACAACAGAAAGTAATACTGAAACTGACAGCAGAGAGGCGAATATAGTTCATCTTATCCAGATTCATCCGGAGGCATTATATAAACTGTTTTTTGAAAAACATAATCGGGAAGAAAGCGCCAAAGAAATGTACAACTTTGTAAAAAAGTCACATACAGAGTGTTGAATTATCCCAAACCTCAGCGAATACTAAATTTTTGCAGTGTCCGTATTTACGGGCACTGTTTTTTTATTTGCTTGAAAGTATATGGTTTTTGTCGATAAGGATGATAAGAAGCATCGTACGACGGCGTCAAAGCAGTAAACTAACGGCTTGTGTAATATTGCACAAGCTATTTTATTATAATGCAAACATAAGGAAACAGAAAGGTATCTGCAGAGCAAACGATGCAACAGGATGAAAAGGAGAGAACAGGTTATGGAGCACTCGAGGTTTGAGAGATTCCGGGCGATCTTGCGCAGCATTATCGTGGGAGAGGGCTGTGTGTACCGGAGGTATTTTGACCGGGAGTCGGCGGTCAGGTTATATCTGGAAGGAAATGCAGAGGATACGGCAGAAGTATTTCGCGATACAGATACATTTCTGAGCCTGTTCCGATACCTTTTATCAAAGGAGCAGAGCGATTGGCTGCGATACCCGGAACGATGTGTTATGGACAGAGAGGCAGCCGGCAGACTTTGGCGGAACTATTTCAACAAGGTGGATGAGATCCTGACGGTGCTTGCCGGCGATATCCTGCAACAGGACAGGGCTGCAACAAAGGGAATGGTGGATCTGTTACGGGACATCCCGGTGATCGAAATGCGTGGTGCCGAATTACCGATGTTTTGTAAGCAGATTCCACGCGACATTCTGCTGGCGGATGAAACAAGAAATATATTGATGGCATTTGTAGATCCGATGGATATATTTGGTGAGCTTACGGAGGAGGAAAAGGAGGACCCGGATATTGTCTGCAAGGTGTTGGAAGACTTTAAGCATGTCCGGTTCTACGAATATGAAGAGCGGTTTGAAATGCTGTGTGATTCCATACCTCATAAGCTTCTGAAGAATGCAGAGGTAAGGGAACTGATCTTTGAGACAGGCATTCCCGCAATGATCTACAGTGAGCTGCTTACGGACGAAGAACAGCTGGACGACGACAATATATACCGTCTGTTAAAGATGTATGAATCACCCCGCTTTCCGGATGCTGAAGAGGACTATAGAAAGCTTCGAAAAATGTGGGCGGAGGATGTTGCTTATGCATTGCCGGAAGGCGTCTGTGCAAGAAGGATTTACAAGGATCATGATACGAAAGAGGCAGAAGCTTTTTTTAAGAGGGTGTATGAGTTCCTGTACGAAATAGGAAACAATCCCGCTCTGAACATAGAGGAGCAGAGAAGGGAGTATCTTGAAAAAATGAAAGAAAAGGACGGAGAGGTATTTACGGAGGCATTGAAACCGTATGCATCCCAGCTGGAATGGTTTGATCAGGCGGCTTTGAATATCAGAAAGCGCAGTACAGAACAGAAGGATCCGGCGGCATACAAGGATCGTGTTTAAGCATCTATGCAATTTTGCATAGGGAGATGTGGTTTAATCAAAATACAAAGAAGAAAGGAGAACTGAGGATGAAAGAAAACAGGAATGATAAGGAAAATAACGGCAGAAAGAAAGGACTGGGACCAAACAAGACAGGCGTTCGTGGGCTGGGTGTAACCTTTCCACAGCAGAGGGTGTTTGCCGGACATCGTTTTGTACATCTGGCAGGCGGTCTGTATAAGGCGGAAGAGGAATTTAAAATTACCAATGAAGAGGCGCGCCGATTACTGCGGGAGTATTGGGGAGTACGGCTTTATGTCCGGAGCAGAAAAGGGCAGAACGGCAGATACAGTGACTATTACAGCAATTATTCACTGGCGGTCGGAAAGTATCCGGTGTATCAGGTGCTGTATGCATATGAAGCGGAATATGTACAGCCGTCTCTGGAGGTTTATCTGGAGGATGATATGTCCTTTCACTACGATAAGAAGTGGTTTCTGGGAAAGGAGTGCATGAAACTGGAAGAGTGGCGGAGAAAAAGCTTTCGCAAATCTTTTGAGATGGATCTCTTATGCAATGAGGTTTTTCAGCGCATTGACGCAATGAAAAATCTTCCGGATGCAGATGAGCAGGAGATGCTTGCCAATCGGCGGAATGCATTTGAATGGAGCTGGCCGGAAGGCGGAGTCGACGGGTATGTGCGATTCGGAAATGTGGTATGCGAAGTGATCGAGGAGGGGATCTATAAAGCGGTCCGGTATTTCAGTTTGGGAGATTATTGGGATTATGATTCCGCTTACATCTGGGATTTTTCATTCCCGGAGGGAGTAACGCCTGATGATATTGCATATGAATGCAGTATTGATATGTGCGGCGGATGGGGGATTCCGATGGAGAATGAGGTGGAAATGATCGCCGTCGGCAGTGAACATTTTGCAAGGCTGCGTGAACTGGTGGGCAAGATCTATTATCATCCGGAATCCAAAAGAAACCATGAGAAGTCGTAAAGCACCGTCCGGAACCGGAGATGCGGGAAAAAAGATCAGGAGGAAGAGTAATGGCATTCAGTAGTGTATTCGGATTTGATCAGGATCTGTCGCATCAGGAGGAAGCCTATAAGGCTCTGCCGCAGACTGTGCGGGAGCAGATTGAGCAGATCTTTCAGAACAGCGGGACATACACGCCGGAAGCGGTGCTGGAAGCAATACGAAACAGGGCGGGGTTGCAGGAGAGATGTCCGGACGGACAGGTTTATTTTACGATGCCGGAAGGGCCGGGATTTGCATATTCGTCATTTCAGACGAGATTATGGATCCGATGTATGCCGGTGCTGCTTTTTGCCATTTATATGGGGGAACACAAACTGGCGGCCCGGTTATTTGAATCGGAAGAATACGGTGCGCCCGAACGGATGAAGCCGGTTGCGGACTATAAGGTAACTTGCGGGCTGATAAGCGATCTACCGTTTTCGGCACCGAAACAGGAGGACAAAATGTATCTGCTCTCCGAAGATACGGAGAAAGATCACTACTATTATATTCTGGCAGATCAGTGCAGGAAACAAAAGCATTTCAGCCGTGCTTTCGCCTGCAGGTTTTTGAAGAAGTACTATGCAGACGCCGAAGCAGGATGGTTTCAGTTCAGGACGAAACGGATACAGCCCTATGTTCTTCAAAAGGAGCAGGACTTTATGGCGATCGAGGAGACGCGGAATCCGGTCGCGGATTTTTTGGACGCAACGATACAACTGCTCGATCATATCCGTCAGAAGGATAAGGACTTCTATCAAAAGGTCATAAATGTGCGACTGTTTGCGGCACTGTTTGCAAATTGTTGTTCGGTGTCACATACGCCCAAACGAAAGGAGAACCTGCGTGTGCTGCGAAAACTGTATACCCCGAAACCGGAAGATGAGAATGTGGTCTGGGAGGAGGTCGCAGCGGAATGGCTGGACAAGAACATATTATTATCGAACAATGGCTACCCGGATTATTCCCACTGTTGGGAGGCGATCACCGGCAGAAAGCTGGCGCTGCACATTGGGCAGGTGGATCTGAAGGCGCTGCGGGATAACGATAATAACCCGCCCTTTGGTGCAAAATGTCTGACGGAGGAGAACCGTGTGACCGGAGTTTTCCTGCAATTGCTGATCCGGGGAACGGACCGTGTGGTGTATGACGAGCGGAGATTTCCCTGGGAATTTGACCGGGAGTATATCCTGAAAAATTGCGGCGAGGAACCGGCGCTTATGGCGATCCGGAAGGACTTTATCAGAAAGTCGGATGTGCGGGAGCTACTGGAACAACTGGAGCAGGAGAAAAAAACATATCTGATACCGGCGCTGCTGCTCAAGGCACACGGGGAATGGTCGGAGGAAGAATGATGGGAGAGAGAAAATATCGCAGGGAACTGACACCGGTAAAGCAAAAGAACGGCAGAGTCAAACAGGCGGGGGAACGCGTCGGTCAGGTATTGCAGATGATCAAACGGGAGTATCCCTGCCTGATCGATGCAGTGAATTATCTGTGTCCGGTTGCAGTGGAAGAAAAACTCGGCTGCTTTTGCACGGACGGCGGAAAACTGTTTTATAACGCGGAAGATGTGGGGCGGGGAATAGAGGATACGGAGATGAAACTGCGGATCCTGCATATCATCTATCACGGGCTGCTGGGGCATTTTAGCAGAGGAGCGGATTACGAGCAGAACCGACTGGCGTGGGATGTGATGGATCTTCAGGTGATACGGCTCTTTAATGAAACCGGCATCAACTGTATCTATGGCGATCCCTACCAATTCTATATGGGAGATGTTTTCCCGGATGTCCGCAGTCTCTTTCGTGATCAGACGGGATTCTCGCTTTACTATAACGCAAGGCAGCAGCCGGCTCTGCAGAGAACGATCAAAACCACCATGGCCGGCATAGGCAGACGGGCCCGGGGGATGTTGGACGATCATACGACCTGGGCGTTGCCGAGACTGGAATTGAAAGTCCGGGAGGAACCGGCGCCGGATGGGCAGCCGTCATTACACTGGATCGATATCACCCGTGCATTGACAGGGCTCGGAAAAGAGAGTTTTGCGAACGGGATGCCGCGGGAACTGGAGAATGCTTTGGCCAGAGCATTGCGGGAATCCTCAGCACGCACTTTCGGACGCAGCGTCGGCGGGGCAGAGGGCGGTGAGGTAGTGGCGGAGGCAGAAGGAATACTCCGTTACGAGAGCCTGATCGACGAGATTTCTAAGCAGGTGGAAAAGAGCGAGGAAGATGATGAGATCGATCCGGCGATCTACGAATACGGGCTCTCGTTATACGGGGATGTACCGATGATCGAACCGCTGGAATATAAATTTGTCTGCGCGCCGGGAAATGTCGTCATCGCGGTGGACACCAGCGGCTCCTGCGGCGAATACCTGCGCGAATTCTGGACAGAGACGGTGGAGATCTTTCGGGAGATTGCCAACAGAGGAGCGCTGGGCGGACTGCACTATCTGGAATGCGATGCGGAGGTGAGCTTTGAAAAGGCGTACGAAAGCATCGATGATCTGGAAACCGCGGGCAATCCCGTGCATTCCTTCAGCGGATTCGGCGGTACGGATTTCCGGCCGGTGTTTGAACGGACGGCAGCGTATGAAAAAGAGGGAGAGAAGATCGATCTGCTGATCTATTTCTCGGACGGATTGGGGGATTATCCGGATACGGAGCCGCAGTATCCCGTGTATTTTGTCTTTCCCTCGCGGGATGCCTGTGAATGTTGTGAAAGTATGCGGCCGGACTGGGTGAAATGCCTGGTACTGGAAAAGGAGGAGTGTCGGCATGAGCGATAGAAAAGCAGAATTCTGGAACTATCTGGTGACGGAGGTGGATCCGTCGGATTCGGAAACGATCAGGCAAGCGTGTCTCCGCTGCGGGAAGGATGTGCGGATCGCCGATCTGGGAGACCGGAGAATACTGAACTGGTTCCGGAGGTATTTTGAGGGGAGCAAAGACGGGGCCTTTGACGGGGGAATACTGGATTTCATAGACGGTTTTGAATGCTCGATGCGTCCGAGGAAAACGGAACTGATCCGAGCGATGATCGGCCGGTGCGAGGCGGAAAACGAAAAAGGCAAAGGGAAAAGGCTTTTCCGGGTGCTTCTGCATAAGGAACTGATCACGGCGGTGGATACCATACCCTGTCTTAAGGAGTTGCAGGCAAGAGGAATGTATGACCTGATCCCGCTGCTGCAACTGATGTACCGGGGAGAACTGAAAACATACCGGGAGGAAGGTTCCGCGGGCGGCAAGCAGATTGTGAATGTAAGGAGGAATACAAAATGATCAGCAAGAACAGCGGCAAAACAAGTTACAACATTAGCGGTGCCAAGAGTGAGGTGAAAAACGGGATCCGGGCGTATTATGCGAAGGATGCGGATGGAAAATATTATTACGATCCGGTGAACCGGCAGCCTTTTTATCTGGAGGGGCCTCCGGGCATCGGCAAGACAGAGTTGGTGCGGCAGATCGCAGAAGAGCTGGGGATCGGTTTTGTGAGCTTTTCCGTGACGCATCACACCAGAAACTCCATCATCGGTCTGCCGGTGATCGAGGATCTGGAGAACGGGGAAAAGTACACGGAGTATACCATGTCAGAAGTGATCGCAGCAGTAGTGCGTGCGTGTGATGCGGGGCAGAAAGAAGGGATCCTGCTTTTGGATGAATTTAACTGCGCATCGGACACGATCATGCCGGTGATGCTGGCGTTCCTACAGACGCGGAACATCGGCTTGTATCATCTGCCGGATGGCTGGAGTCTGGTGTTGTGTGGCAACCCGGTGGAATATAATGCGGCAGCAAAGCGTTTCACTCCGGCGATCACAGACCGTGTACGCAGGATGGACATACTTCCGGATGCGGCGGATTTCTTTGCCTACGCAGAGAAAAAGGGATACAACCATCTGGTGTTGGAATATCTGCGACTGAATCCGCAGAACATCTATAAGGTGACGAACAGCAAGGAGCATCCGGAGACCGTGACAACGAGAGGCTGGGAGAATCTGGCCAGGACGATCGATGCCTATACGGCGGAAGGGCTGGAGCTGAGCCGGATGACGGTGTTGCAGTTTATCAAGTCGGTGCCTATCGCGGAGGATTTCTGGAACTACTACTGGCTGCATCACAATTCCTTCAGCGAAACCGCGCTGTTGAAGATCCTGGATGGGGAGGAGACTCCGGGCCTGCTGGAGCGTTTTAACCAGAATGACCGGATCTTTCGGGAGAGTGCACTGGACATCCTGGAAAAAGGGATCCTGCGAAATGTGGCTTATGAGCAGGCGGACAAGACTTCTGTAAAGATCGGCAGGGTGTTTGCTTTTCTGGAAAAACTGAATGATGCGCAGTCACTTCGGGAGAAGTTTTTCTTCCGGGTCACGGAGAATACAGAGCTGTGCAATGTGGTATTTAAGGTGAAGAATGATGCCTATCTGCAGATTGCCAGACAGATGTACGGTATGGCGGGCTAATGGCGAAATTAAGAAATGGAGGGATTTATTATGGTGATCAATCCGATGGTAAGCGATGGCAGCAGGACGAGTGATATCTTCTCGGAGAACCTACAGCACGGGATCATCCACATTGTGGGAGAAGTATGTGATGAGATGGCGGCATCGGTCACGGCACAGCTGCTCTCTGCGAAGGGAAACAGTTGTCTCGAGGCGGTGGATATTTATATTAATTCTCCAGGAGGCAGCGTATCGGCGGGGCTGGCGATCTACGATGCGATGAAATATATGGAGAAGCAGGGGATGAACATCCGCACATTTTGTCTGGGGCGGGCGGCTTCCATGGGGGCGGTGCTGCTTTCCGGAGGAACAAAAGGGCAGCGTTTCCTGCTGCCTCACGCGGAGGTGATGATCCATCAGCCTTCCGGCGGAATGGAAGGACAGAGCAGTGATATGGTCATAGCGGCAGATCATATCAAAGAGGTCAGGGATATCCTCAACGGGATCCTGGCGGACAACACAGGCAAGAGTGTGGAGGAGATCCGCAGGTATACGGAGAGGGACTACTGGATGCGGGCACAAGATGCTGTGGCTTTCGGCATCGCGGACCAGGTATTGGATTAAAGGAGGTGTAGGTTATGTTTGACCGGTATTTTAACTATTACTGTAAGCGGATCCCGTATGTACTGCTGGAACGGCAGGCGCTTAACGGTTACAGTGCAGAGCGCATTGTCCTGAAAAATGCGACCTTTGGAGAAGGGTTCCGGGATTATTCGGAGCCTTTGACAGAGTATATGACGCGGCACCGGCAGAGAAATGAAGAATCGGAAGACGAGGGGCTCCGGCATTTTAAGGCAGTACTCGTGAGCAATGACATCAACCGTATCCGCAAATCGGCGCTCATTCTGGCGGACGGATTTGATCTGCTGGCTTATGACGAGTACGACTATGCCTTTGATTACGGAGATGATCCGGACAACGGCAGCTACAGCGATATTCTGGAGATCGAGCTGGGGCGGGATCTGGCAGATGAGCGTGTGGCGGGGAATCCGTACATCATAAAGACAACGGTGATCCGCGCAGCAGCGGAAGAATCGTCTTGCAGCGGCCTGCTGTTTCGCGGGCTGGAGGCAGGCAATCTTGAAGATCAGTGCTATGCCGTGGCCAGTGTGCAGGGACAGAATGTGTTTGTAGGTATTACGGAGGAGCTGCTGGACAAGCCGGAGATCCAGCGTCTGATCCTGGAGCGTGGTTTTGATGTGGTGCGTCTGCCGGATGTGAAGCCGGAGTATTATCGCAAGGTCGCTGAAGAGATGATTGCGTGGGGCGAGGTGTCTTTTGCGAGTGCGGAGCTTCAGGAGACGGTGCTGGGGACGGTGATGCGCAAGTGCGGCAATCACATCAGCGAAGAACGGATCAGTGCGGCGCTGACCCTGGGGCGTGAGCGGATGCGGCCGGAGGAGACCGTCTTTCGCGCGGAGCATTTCCGGGATCTGATCCGGACAGATGCGGAGAATGCGCTGGATACATTGCAGGGGATGACGGGGCTGGCGAATCTGAAGAAGGCAGTGTGGGAGTACATTGCCGTACGCAATGAGATGCGCAGGAATCCGCTGGCAGCTTTGGAGTGCCGGCATCTGATCTTTGAAGGAAATCCCGGTGGCGGCAAGACCGTGGGGGCGAAGCTGCTCTCGGATATCCTGGCAGCAGAGGGGATCACGAATGGCACCTTTATCAGCGCGACCAGGAAGGATATCATCGGCGCGTATGTGGGCCAGACATCGCCAAAGGTGGCAAAGCTCTTTCGGGAAGCGGCCGGTGGTGTGCTCTTTGTAGACGAGGCGGGGTTCCTGCTGAATCATGAATCCGGAGGTTACATTGACGAAGCGGTGAAGGAATTTGTGCGCTATATGGAGACCTGTCGGGATGTGACGGTGATCTTTGCAATGTATCCGGGAGAGGCGAAGAAGGTGCTGGCACTGGATGCGGGACTGCCCTCCAGGATCTCGGCAACGGTACGCTTTGAGGATTATACGGAGAAGGAACTGGGCGAGATCTTTGCTTATATGCTGAAGAACAAGGGCTATCAGCCGGCAAAGGGGCTTTCCGCACGGGCGGCATCGTATCTGATGGGCCGGAAACAACTGGAAGGTGGAAGCTTTGGTAATGCCAGAGAAGCAAGACGGCTGGTGGATGCAGTGATCAAGGCGGTTGCGATCCGGCATGATGCGGAGCGGCGCGGATCACAGGGGAAAACGGCAGGTGCGGAGGATCTGGTGCTGGCGGCTGATCTCAAAACGGCGATCGGCTCGATGGAAGCGCAGAAGCATTCCGACAGCGGTAATCCGTACGGTTTTGCGGTAAGACCGGTGCGGAGAACTGCAGTCCGGATGTAGAGGACACAAGGGGAAGCGGGATCTTTACGGAGATGCCGCTTTTTCTTGTGTTGTGGTTTTCGGAAAGAAGTGGTATAATTTTGCTAAATATTCCAAGAAGGTAACGGCGTTTCGGGGGTGTCGATGTATTCGGAAGAACAGCTGAAAAAATACCCATATTTCGAAAATGAGCTAAAAACCACGGCGAAGGAATTTATGCTGGATCCTTTGACGGGGATCGTATCGCGCCCGTACATTCTGGGGTTTGCGAAGTATCTGATCGAAAACAATACCCCGTTTACCTATGCCATGCTGGATCTGGATAATTTCAAATTTATCAACGATACCTATGGGCACAAGGCAGGTGATGGTGTGTTGATGGCGGTTGCTGCCGGACTGATCGATTTTATGGATGGTTTTGGTATGGTGGGGAGATTTGGCGGTGATGAGCTGCTGATCATCAACCTGCGGGACCTGGAATACGACGAAAAGAAGAAGTTTCTGCTTGCGCTTTATGAAGAGGGCGTGGTGCTCCGAAAGAATATCGAACTGGCGACCTGCAGCCCCTTTATCACGGGAACGCTGGGATGCGCGTCTTATCCAGCGGATGCAAAGGATTATGACAGCCTGTTTTCCATTATGGATAAGGTGCTGTACCGCGGCAAGACCAAGGGGCGCAACTGCTACATTATATATGTAGAAGAAAAACACAAGGATATTGAGATCAGTAAGCTGCGCAAGTCCGGCATCAACAACAGTATGCAGAGTCTGGTACGGCAGTTTGAGATGGTGCCGGGATTGAAGAACAAGTTGCATTCCGTGTTGCCACTTCTGATGGAAGAGCTGAATATTACGGATCTGTTTTATGTGGGAAAGGACTGCAGGCTTCGCGCGGTCAGGGATTTTACTTTGGAAGCGAATGCTGCGGACATTGCAAATGTCACAAACGATGATATGTTCAGTACCAGTGTGCTGGAGGATATTTCGCAGCGATGCCCGGTTTTTTACAATGTATTGAAGCGGCGCGGGATCGAAACGCTGTTGGTGGTGCGTGTCAGTATGGATATGGGGACGGAGGGATATCTGATCTGTGCAGAACCCAAAAGCCATAGGATCTGGCAGGAAAATGAATGTGCGCTGGTGTATTTTTTGGCGAAGTTGATCGCGTACCGGATACGGATCGACGGAGAAGTGCTGGAGTGAGAGGGTGAGATATCAAAGAGAGCCTCGTTCTGATATGGGAACGGGGCTCTTTTCATGTGTTGGCGATGATGCTTGAGATGGAATTTTGGGCCAGAGCAACCATCAGATCCCGGCCGGACTGGGTGGTCAGGTAGGACTGGGCCTCGCGCTGATCCGTAAGGATACGGTTGAGTGTGTCGGTGGAAGACTGGCTAGTGAAGGCATCGGTCAGTTCGTCCTCTTCATCCTCCTGAAAGATCAGGTCGAGAAGTTGATCGGAGATCTCGCCGGAGTCGTTTGTTAATGCTTTGACCAGTTCGTCGGGAAGAGTGTCGGCGCTTAAGGCATCCCGCAGCAGTGTACGGGCGTCTTTTGCAGATAAGGCGGGGGCTGCTTCGGGGGCTTCCGCTGTTGTTTCGTCTGCAACGGGCTGCGTTGCCAAAGGCTGATGCTTCTGTGTGAGAGCTGCCAGAACTTCCGAGAAATGCGGACCATCGGAGCGATCGGCACCCAAAGAAACCGGGCGGTCGCTCCGGCGGGTACTGCGCAGGCTCAGGATATCGGTGCTGCTGACGCCTGCACGGCTATATAAATTGGAAGAAAGTTCCGTTACATTCATGCGTTGGCCCTATGGGTGTATAGTCACATAGTATATTTCGGATGTTTTATGGTGTTTCTTTAGGGCGTCCAGCGTCCGGAGGCACCGCAGGGCAGAACGAGCTCGGTGCCGGAAATAGGCAGGCCGATCTCACTGCTCTCTACTTTGCCGCCGTAGATGGCACTGATGGCGAAGTTTAACATATAAGTCAGTACCGCCGGCTGCAGACCAGTGGTATAGGAGTTAATTAAGAAGAAAAGCGGACGGTCGGAGAGCAGCTGGGCGGCCTGTTTGACCAACGGCCACACAGATTCTTCGATCTTCCAGATCTCTC
The DNA here is from genome assembly GCA_017526985.1 of Lachnospiraceae bacterium. Taxonomy (GTDB): domain Bacteria; phylum Bacillota; class Clostridia; order Lachnospirales; family Lachnospiraceae; genus NK4A136. The sequence continues at coordinate 9,691 of JAFXQR010000021.1, read as the reverse complement.
CCTTGGGGCCACGGCCGTAGGAAGGCGGATCCATCAGAATGCCGTCATAGCGATTGCCGCGGCGCAGTTCCCGTTCAACAAACTTGGCGCAGTCGTCCACGATCCAACGGGTATTTTCCTTTGGAACCTGAGATGCAACTGCGTTTTCTTTGGCCCAGTTCACCATGCCTTTTGCGGCATCCACGTGGGTCACCTGAGCGCCGGATGCGGCCAGGGCAGCAGTAGCGCCGCCGGTATAGGCGAAAAGGTTGAGCACCTTGATGCTGCGGCCCAAAGCAACCTGCTCTGAAACCAGTTTGCTCATCCAGTCCCAATTGACTGCCTGCTCCGGGAAAATACCGGTGTGTTTGAAAGCGAAAGGTTTCAGGTGAAACGTCAGGGTATGATCTGTGGGCAGGGGATAGGAGATGGTCCATTCTTTCGGAAGGTTAAAGAATTCCCATTCGCCGCCGCCTTTTGCGCTGCGGTGATAGTGGCCGTTCTTCTTTTTCCATGAAGGATGCTCGTGGCCGGTTTCCCAGATCACCTGCGGGTCGGGGCGCACCAGGATATAATCCCCCCAGCGTTCCAGCTTCTCGCCACTTGTGCAATCCAATACTTCATAATCTTTCCAGTTCTCGGCTACCCACATATCGTTCTCCAATGCTTCTATATATAATTAAGTAATAAATGTAGATCGTTATAGACTTGCGTAAATCACTCCCCCTATGGTACAATATGCACCGGCGTTTGGCAATATGATTTTGCTGTGTGGCCAGATGCGTGCCGGTGGTATTTATTATAGAAGAAATACTGATTTGGTTTACATAAATAACTGAATTGGGGCGAAATAAAAAAATTACAGAAAAAAATTGCGAAAATTTGTAAAAAATGCTTGCAATCGAAAAATAGCTATAGTATAATCACCATTGCTGTGACATTGATAGCTGTGAAGCGTGAGGTTGCCGCGAACTCAAAAATTATAGGGTGAGCGGGTTTTCCGTGGAGCAAATGTCAATTCATCTGACAACAAGTCACTGTACGAAAAACAGTCTGTGTACTTAATAAATTAAGAGATCACAGAAACGACGTGTTTGTTTGTGCAGCCCTGATGTCTTGTGAACACAGGGTTTTTTTAAAAGGAAAAGCATGACACACACGGGAGAGTGTACAGTCGCCGCTTGTAGTAATTAAATGAGAGGAGACTTTTTTTATGGCAGCAGGACAGAAAATGAGAGTAACACTGAAGGCGTATGACCACAAGCTGGTAGATGCTTCCGCACAGAAGATCATCGATACCGCAAAGAAGAGCGGTGCAGCAGTGAGCGGTCCGGTACCCCTTCCGACAAAGAAGGAAGTCGTAACCATCCTTCGTGCGGTACACAAGTACAAAGATTCCAGAGAGCAGTTCGAACAGCGTACACACAAGCGCCTGATCGATATCCACAATCCTTCGCCGAAGATCGTGGAAGCAATGCAGAAGATGGATCTTCCGGCTGGCGTTTATGTAGACGTCAAAATGCAGTAAACCAGGTAACTGTCAAAAACGGTTACGGTAAATAAAAAACCTCTACTAACTTTATGTACGCACAGTCGTACCGCTTTAGTAGATCAAAAGGAGGCAAATGTATGAAGAAAGCAATCTTGGCAACAAAGATCGGCATGACGCAGATCTTCAAAGAAGACGGAACTTTGGTTCCTGTAACAGTTCTGGAAGCTGGCCCTTGTGTGGTTACCCAGGTAAAGACTGTAGAGAATGATGGCTACAGCGCTGTACAGGTAGGTTTCGGCGAGAAGAAAGAGCGTATTGTCAACAAGGACAAGGCTGGCAAGAAAGAAGTAGCTCATCGCCACGGTGTAAACAAGGCACAGCAGGGGCACTTCAAAAAAGCTGGTGTAAGCGCGAAGAGATATCTGCGTGAGTTCCGTTTTGAAAATGCAGATGAATATGCTTTGGCTCAGGAGATCAAGGCAGACATCTTTGCGGAGGGCGACAAGATCGACGCTACGGCAATTACCAAAGGTAAAGGTTTCCAGGGCGCGATCAAGCGTCACGGACAGTCCAGAGGGCCTATGGCACACGGTTCCAAATACCATCGCCACGCTGGCTCCAACGGTGCTTGCTCTTCCCCTTCCAGAGTATTCAAGGGCAAGAGAATGCCGGGACATATGGGTTCTGTACAGGTAACAGTTAGAAATCTTGAGGTGGTTCGTGTGGATGCTGAAAAGAATCTGCTCCTGGTAAAGGGTGCGGTTCCGGGCGCAAAGAAAGCGCTGATCACCATCAAAGAGACCACTAAGGTAGAAGCTTAAGCGAAAGGAGGATGCACTTACAATGGCTAAAGTATCTGTTGTAAACATGGAAGGCAAGGAAGTTGGCACGATCGACTTAAGCGATGAGATCTTCGGTGTAGAGGTGAACGAACACCTGGTACACCTGGCAGTAGTGCAGCAGCTTGCAAATAACAGACAGGGAACACAGAAGGCTAAGACTCGCTCGGAGGTATCCGGTGGCGGACGCAAGCCTTGGAGACAGAAGGGCACAGGACACGCAAGACAGGGCTCCATCCGTGCTCCGCAGTGGAAGGGTGGCGGCGTCGTATTCGCTCCCGTACCGCGTGACTACTCTTTCAAGATCAACAAGAAAGAGAAGAGAGCTGCTCTGAAGAGCGCACTGAGCATTAAGGTTGCAGATCAGAAGCTGATCGTAGTTGATGAACTGAAGTTTGATGAGATCAAGACAAAGCGTTTTGCTGAGGTTCTGAAGAACATCAAGGCTGATAAGGCGCTGGTGGTTCTGAATGAGAAGGATGACAATGTGATCCTTTCTGCAAGAAACATTCCGGATGCAAAGACGGCAGTGACAAGCACCATCAACGTATATGATGTGATGAACGCAGGCACCGTAGTCCTGACAAAGGCAGCGGTTGCGACCATCGAGGAGGTGTATGCATAATGGCAAGTATCATGTATTATGACGTCATCCAGAAGCCGCTCGTAACCGAGAAGAGCATGGATGGTATGGGACTGAAGAAATATACCTTCCTGGTTCATCCGGAAGCAAACAAGACCCAGATCAAAGAAGCGGTGGAGAAAATGTTCGAAGGCGCTAAGGTGGCAAAGGTCAACACCGTCAATATGGACGGTAAGAGCAAGCGCCGTGGTCTGGTGATCGGCAAGACAGCAAAGACCAAAAAGGCAATCGTTCAGCTGACTGAGGACAGCAAGGACATTGAGATCTTTGCAGGACTGTAATTAAAAACAGTTCGCCTATACACAGAAAAGTGTGACATTAAACAAGTAAAGGAGAAATGAAGAAATGGGAATTAAGAAGTACAACCCATACACACCGTCCAGAAGAAATATGACGGGCTCCGACTTTTCCGAGATTACAAAGGCAACTCCGGAGAAGAGCCTGTTAGCAAAGAAAGCTAAGACTGCTGGACGTAACAATCAGGGTAAGATCACGGTGCGCCATCACGGTGGCGGCAACCGTCAGAAGTACAGGATCATCGACTTTAAGAGAAATAAAGATGATGTACCTGCAAAGGTAGTTGGCATCGAGTATGATCCGAACCGTACTGCAAACATCGCACTGATCTGCTACGCAGATGGCGAGAAGGCATACATCCTGGCTCCGGAAGGACTGAAGGATGGAATGAAGATTATGAACGGCCCTCACGCCGAGATCAAAGCTGGTAACTGCTTACCGCTTTCTGAGATTCCGGTAGGTACTCTGGTACACAACATCGAGTTGTTACCGGGCAAGGGTGGCCAGATGGTTCGTGCAGCAGGCAACTCCGCGCAGCTGATGGCTAAGGAAGGCAAGTATGCAACACTCCGCCTTCCGTCCGGCGAAATGAGAATGGTGCCGATCGAGTGCCGCGCATCCATCGGTGTGATCGGCAACGGTGATCACAACCTGATCAACATCGGTAAAGCAGGACGTAAGCGTCATATGGGTATCCGCCCGACCGTAAGAGGTTCCGTAATGAACCCGAACGATCACCCGCACGGTGGTGGTGAAGGTAAGACAGGTATCGGACGTCCGGGTCCTTCCACTCCGTGGGGCAAGCCGGCACTGGGCCTGAAGACCAGAGCAAAGAAGAAACATTCCAACAAGCTGATCGTGAGAAGACGCGACGGCAAGGCGATCAAGTAAGCGGGATTAAGGAGGATATAAGAAATGGCAAGATCATTAAAGAAAGGTCCTTTTGCAGATGCGAGCCTGCTGAAAGCAGTTGACAACATGAACGCATCCGGCAAAAAGCAGGCAATCAAGACCTGGTCCCGCCGGTCCACGATCTTCCCCTCTTTTGTAGGGCATACGATCGCTGTACACGACGGACGCAAGCATGTGCCTGTATATGTTACCGAAGATATGGTAGGACATAAGCTCGGCGAGTTCGTGGCTACGCGTACCTTCCGCGGCCACGGCAAAGACGATAAGAAATCGAAAGTTAAGTAAGATAGGAGGAGGAACAAATGGCTAAGGGACATAGATCGCAGATTAAGCGAGAAAGAAACCGGGAGAACAGAGAGACAAGGCCCTCCGCAAAGTTATCTTACGCAAGGGTTTCCGTACAGAAGGCGTGCTTCGTTTTGGATGCGATCCGCGGTAAAGATGTGACAACAGCAAAGGCGATTCTGGAGTACAATCCGAGATACGCTTCTTCACTGATCAAGAAGCTGCTCGATTCCGCTATCGCAAATGCAGAGAACAATAACGGTATGAATCCGGACAACCTGTACATTGCAGCGTGCTATGCAAACAAGGGGCCGACAATGAAGCGGATCCACCCGAGAGCACAGGGCCGTGCTTACAGGATTGAGAAGCGCGTGAGCCACATCACGATCGTTCTGGACGAGAAAGGAGCTAAGTAAGTATGGGACAGAAAGTTAATCCGCACGGTTTAAGAGTCGGTGTTATCAAAGACTGGGATTCCAGATGGTACAGCGAAGATAAGTTCGCAGAGTATCTGGCTGAGGATTACAAGATCCGTAAGTTCCTGAAGAAGAGGCTCTACTCCGCAGGCGTATCCAAGATTGAGATCGCAAGAAAGGCTGAGAAGCTGGAAGTAGTAGTTTACACCCAGAAGCCCGGCGTAGTGATCGGCAAGGGCGGCACCGGTATCGAGACCACCAAGAAGGCACTGCAGAAAGAGATCGGCCGCAAGGAAATCTCCCTGGATGTGCAGGAAGTAAAGAAGCCGGATGCAGACGCACAGCTGGTAGCAGAAAATATCGCACAGCAGCTTGAGAACCGTATTTCCTTCCGTCGTGCAGTGAAATCCTGCATGATGAGAACAATGAAGAAAGATAACCGTGGCAACTCCCTTACCGGAGCGCAGGGTATCAAGGCTGCAGTATCCGGCCGTCTGGGCGGTGCTGATATGGCGAGAACGGAGTTCTACAGCGAGGGTACCATTCCTCTGCAGACACTCCGCGCAGATATTGACTATGGATTCGCAGAGGCGGATACCACATACGGAAAGATCGGTGTAAAGGTTTGGATCTACCGTGGTGAGGTACTTCCGACGAAGAACAACAGCGAAGGGAAGGAGCGATAAATCATGTTAATGCCGAAGAGAGTAAAGCGCCGCAAGCAGTTTCGCGGTACGATGACAGGTAAGGCAATGCGCGGTAACACGCTGACCTATGGTGAGTACGGTATCGTGGCATTAGAGCCCTGCTGGATCAGATCAAATCAGATAGAAGCAGCCCGTATCGCTATGACGCGTTACATCAAGCGTGGCGGTCGTGTATGGATCAAGATCTTCCCGGATAAGCCGGTAACCACAAAGCCCGCTGAAACCCGAATGGGTTCCGGTAAAGGTACTCTGGAGTACTGGGTAGCAGTTGTAAAGCCGGGCCGTGTGATGTTTGAGATCGCAGGCGTTTCCGAAGAGGTAGCAAAGGAAGCATTACGTCTCGCAACACACAAGCTTCCCTGCAAGTGCAAGATCGTTTCCAAGGCAGATCTGGAAGCGGATCAGGAAGGCGGTGTAGTAAATGGCAACTAAGAAGATCAAAAAGTATACAGATGAATTAAAGAATAAATCTGAGGCAGAGCTGAACCAGGCTCTGGTGGATGCGAAGAAGGAACTCTTCAATCTGCACTTCCAGAATGCCACAAATCAGCTGGACAACACAGCACGGATCGGCGAAGTGAAGAAGAACATCGCTCGTATCAAGACCGTACTGAGTGCTAAGCAGAAGGCAGAAGCATAAGGAGGAGCAAGATCGTGGAAGAAAGAAATTTGAGAAAAGTCCGTACAGGCAAGGTCGTAAGCGACAAGATGCAGAAGACCATCACGGTCGCTGTAGAAGACCATGTAAAGCATCCTCTTTACAACAAGATCGTAAAGAAGACCTACAAGCTGAAAGCACACGATGAGAACAACGATGCAAAGATCGGTGATACCGTGAAGGTCATGGAAACAAGACCGCTCTCCAAGGATAAGAGATGGAGACTTGTAGAAGTTGTAGAACGTGCGAAGTAAGCCTACGAAGGAAGGAGAAAGATCATGGTACAACAGGAAAGCAGACTGAAAGTCGCTGATAATACAGGCGCAAAGGAAATCCTGTGCATCCGCGTGGTCGGCGGCTCCACCAGGAGATATGCCAACATCGGTGATGTGATCGTTGCTACGGTCAAGGATGCAACACCCGGCGGCGTTGTAAAGAAGGGTGATGTAGTAAAGGCTGTTGTGGTTCGTTCCGTAAAGGGCGCTCACCGCAAAGACGGCTCCTACATCAAGTTTGACGAGAACGCAGCTGTCATCATCAAGGATGACAAGACCCCGAGAGGAACCCGTATCTTTGGGCCGGTTGCGAGAGAGCTGAGAGAGAAACAGTTCATGAAGATCGTTTCCCTGGCTCCCGAAGTATTGTAAGAGGAGGACAGGCAAATGACAAAGATTAAAGTTGGTGATACGGTTAGAGTAATGACCGGCAGCACAGAGAAGGGCAAAGGTAAGGAAGGCAAGGTCACAAAGATCGACCACAAGAACGGTAAAGTTCTGGTAGAAGGCGTCAATATGATCAAACGTCACTCCAAACCGTCTGCACAGAATCAGACCGGCGGTATCGTTGAGAAAGAAGCACCGATCGATATCTCCAATGTAATGTATGTGCATAAGGGCAAGCCCACCAGGATCGGATTCAAAGAAGTGGATGGCAAGAAGGTTCGCTTTGCAAAGTCCACCGGCGATGTGATCGATTAAGCGAAAGGAGCCCAAGACATTGAGTAGATTAAAAGATACTTATACAAATGAGATCGTTGACGCAATGACCAAGAAGTTCGGCTACAAGAACGTGATGGAAGTGCCGAAGATCGACAAGATCGTGATCAATATGGGCGTTGGCGAAGCTAAGGAAAACGCAAAGCTTCTGGAGAGCGCAGTATCCGATATGGAGACCATCACCGGCCAGAAGGCAGTTGTGACCAAGGCAAAGAATTCCATCGCAAACTTCAAGATCCGTGAGGGACAGGCAATCGGTTGCAAGACCACTCTTCGTGGTGATAAGATGTACGAGTTTTTGGATCGTCTGATCAACCTGGCATTGCCTCGTGTGCGTGACTTCCGTGGTGTAAATCCGAACTCTTTCGATGGCAGAGGCAACTATGCACTGGGCATCAAGGAGCAGCTCATCTTCCCGGAGATCGAATATGATAAGGTTGACAAGGTTCGTGGTATGGATGTTATCATCGTAACGACCGCTAAGACCGACGAGGAAGCAAGAGAGTTACTGACACTGTTCAACATGCCGTTTGCAAAAAACGCCTAAGTAGCCTAAGTATAGGAGGAAAGATAGATCATGGCTAAAACAGCAATGAAGATTAAGCAGTCGCGCAAGCCGAAGTTCTCTACACGGGCTTATACCCGTTGTAATCTCTGCGGCCGCCCGCATTCCGTACTGCGGAAGTATGGCATCTGCCGTGTATGCTTCCGTGAGCTGGCTTACAAGGGCCAGATTCCGGGCGTGAAAAAGGCGAGCTGGTAAGAAAGGGAGGAGGAAACGAAAATGACAATGAGCGATCCTATTGCAGATATGCTTACAAGAATCCGTAATGCAAACACTGCAAAACATGATACGGTTGATGTTCCTTCATCCAAGATGAAGCTTGCAATCGCACAGATCCTGCAGGATGAGGGCTATATCAGAAAGTACGAGTTAGTAGATGATGGTAACTTCAAGGCAATCCACATTACCTTAAAGTACGGTGCAGACAAGAATGAGAAGATCATTACCGGTATCAAGAGAATTTCCAAGCCGGGTCTGCGTGTGTATGCAGGTAAGGATGAGCTTCCCAGAGTACTGGGTGGCCTGGGTATTGCGATCATCTCTACCAACCAGGGTGTGATCACAGACAAAGAAGCTAGAAAACTGAAAGTCGGCGGCGAAGTACTGGCTTTCGTATGGTAAAATAGGAGGTACGGGCATGTCACGAATCGGAAAAATGCCAATCGCAATTCCTGCCGGTGTAACGGTAGATATTGCAGAAAATAACAAAGTGACTGTAAAGGGACCGAAGGGTACCCTGGAGCGCACACTTGCTCCGGAATTGGAGATCAAGGTAGAAGGTGCTGAGATCACAGTATCCAGACCGAACGATCTGAAGAGAATGAGATCCTTGCACGGCTTGACCAGAACACTGCTCAACAACATGGTTGTTGGTGTTACCAATGGTTTCGAGAAGAAGCTGGAAGTAAACGGTGTTGGTTACAGAGCTGCTAAGCAGGGTAAGAAGCTGACCTTGTCTCTGGGTTATTCTCATCCGGTAGAGATGGAAGATCCGGAAGGCATCGAGACAGTAGTAGAGCAGCAGCAGAACAACTCCAGTTTGATCACCGTTAAGGGTATCGACAAGGAGAAGGTTGGCCAGTTTGCAGCGGAGATCAGAGACAAGAGAAGACCTGAACCGTACAAGGGCAAGGGTATCAAGTATGTTGATGAGACAATCCGCCGTAAAGTCGGCAAGACCGGTAAGAAGTAAGGGAGGGGCTAGGAAATGGTAAGCAAAGAATCAAGACAGAAGGTTCGTGAGAAGAAGCACCTGAAGATCCGCAACCGTTTCAGCGGCACGGCCGAGAGACCCCGTCTTGCGGTATTCAGAAGCAACAATCATATGTATGCGCAGGTGATCGATGACGCAGCAGGCAAGACCATCGTTTCCGCATCCACTCTTGAGAAGGATGTAAAGGCGAAGCTGGAAAAGACAAACAATGTTGAAGCAGCAAAGGTGCTTGGCGAGATCATTGCAAAGCGTGCATTGGATAAGGGCATCGAGAACGTCGTATTCGACAGAGGTGGTTATATCTACCACGGTAAAGTAGCAGCATTGGCTGAGGCGGCTAGAGAAGCCGGCTTACAGTTCTGATCGAGGAGGAATAGAGTACATGAGACGTGAAATCATTGATGCCAGCCAGTTGGGCGAATTAAAAGATAAGGTCGTTGCCATCAAGCGCGTTACCAAGGTTGTAAAGGGTGGTCGTAACTTCCGTTTCACAGCACTGGTAGTAGTAGGTGATGGCGCTGGCCACGTAGGTGCCGGACTGGGTAAGGCTTCCGAAATCCCGGAGGCGATCCGTAAAGGCAAAGAGGATGCAGCTAAGCATCTGGTAACTGTAGCACGTGATGAGAACGAATCCATCACACATGATCAGATTGGTAAGTTTGGTTCCGCTTCCGTTCTGCTGAAGAGAGC
>JAFXQR010000204.1 GCA_017526985.1 Lachnospiraceae bacterium | reverse complement strand
AGAGATGGAAAAAGCATTTTCTGGAGCAGGGGCTGCAGACGGTGCTTTTGGATGCGCAGAAAAATACCGGGATGAATGAGATCAAATCCGCGATCCAGATTGCATGCAGTGAAAAGATCGAGAGGGATCGTCGTAGAGGAATCAAAAATCGTCCCGTACGCGCTATGGTTGTGGGAATCCCCAATGTGGGAAAATCTACTTTTATCAATAGTTTTGCAAAGAAAGCCGTGGCAAAAACCGGAAACCGGCCGGGGGTCACGAAAGGAAAACAGTGGATCCGCCTGAATCCGACATTGGAACTGCTGGATACACCGGGGGTGTTGTGGCCGAAATTTGAAGATAAAACCGTAGGCCTGCATCTGGCTATGATCGGTACGATCAATGATGAGATCTTGCAGACCGAAGAACTGGCATTGGAATGCATCGCTTTTTTGAAAGAGGAATATGCCGGAAAACTGTCGGAACGTTATGAGATCATGGAAACCGATGAGAATAATGCAATATTACTGGGGGTTGCGCAACGACTCGGCTGTCTAAAAAAAGGCGGTGACGCAGATACGGAACGCGCGGCCAGACTGTTGATCGACGATCTGAGATCCGGAAGACTGGGACGGATCACGATTGAAAAAAAGAAAGATATCTGATCTTGGAGGCTTAAAAACTATGGAAGAAATGTTAAATCAGAATGACAGGCGCCAGAGAAAGGAAGAACGCCTGCGGATGGAGATGGAGGCGGCCAGAAAGGGCATTCCGTTTATTGAAGAAGATCCGGATGCACCGGATGATCCGGAGGAACGTAAGAAGCGTTCCAAAGCAGTAGCAAAAGAGATCCTGAGCAATTCTCTTTTTCTTCTGGTTGTGCTGATCCTTACACTGCTGATCGTTAAATATGTCGGTCAGAGAACCGTGGTGGTCGGGGATAGTATGGAATACACATTGCAGAACGGAGACAATCTGATCGTTGACAAGATCAGCTACCGTTTTGGAGACCCGAAGCGTTTTGATGTCATAGTGTTCCCGTTTGAATATAAAGATGAAACCTATTATATCAAACGAATCATTGGTCTGCCGGGAGAGACGGTCCGGATTGATAATGACGGGAATATTTTTATTAATGAGATGCTTTTGGAAGAGCATTTTGGGGCAGAAGTGATCAAGGATCCTGGGTTAGCCTCCGGCGGTATCACTCTGGGAGAAAATCAGTATTTTGTACTGGGGGACAACCGCAACCATTCGTCGGATTCCAGAACCCCTTCGGTTGGTTTGATCGACCGGGATCATATCATTGGCAGGGCATGGGTAAGGATCTTTCCTCTGAACAAATTTGGCGGGATCAAACACTAGAGATGAAGAATAGGAGCCAATCAGAGAAAAAAGAGTAGAGCGAATCGGAGATAACTTTGTAGGAGTCAACCATGGAAAGTGCAGCACAGATCAACGAAAAGTATAAAAATACACCGGATGCGGAATTGCAGGCATTTGTGGAGGAGTACACATCCGATGGGCGCAAGGCTGTCGTATCGATCGTGGCCCGGGCACAGAAAAGGATGGCCGCACTCGAAACGGAACGGGCGCGTATGTTTCAAATGTTCTCTTTTGAACGGCAGTATGCAGATTATGCTTATATTTGCGGGATCGATGAGGTGGGGCGTGGACCGCTGGCCGGACCAGTCGTAGCAGGTGCCGTGATCCTTCCGAAAGATTGCTCGCTTTTATATCTAAATGATTCCAAACAATTGTCCGAAAAAAAGAGAGAGGAACTCTATGATAGGATCATGGAGGAGGCGGTTGCAGTAGGACTCGGCTTTAATGCACCGGAGAGGATCGATGAGATCAATATCCTGCAGGCTACTTATGAGGCAATGCGGGAAGCGATCTCCAAACTGTCACCCCAGCCGGATCTGCTGTTGAATGATGCCGTTTCGATACCAAAGGTTACGATCAAACAGGTGCCGATCATCAAAGGGGATGCCAAATCTGCATCCATTGCGGCAGCCAGTATAGTGGCAAAAGTGACCAGAGACCGTATGATGGTAAAATATGATGAGATCTATCCGGAATACGGATTTGCAGCGAATAAGGGATATGGTGCGCAGGCGCATATTGATGCTCTGAAAAAATACGGGCCGACGCCGATCCATCGCCGCAGTTTTATCAAAAACTTTGTATAATTATTCTGTACCAATCAATTCTCGGGATTTCAGAAAGGGGGCGCCAGATGAGTATGCTATCACAGATCTTCGGTGTGGGGCAGACCATGAATGCCACACAAAATCAAAACGCCTCCACACAACAGCAAACACAGGCGGATAACCGCGGTAATGAATATCTTTCGAAATTTTCCGGCGGACAAACGGTAGAGGGTAAGATCACCGGGATCAAGGGCAATGAAGTACAGATCGAATTGCCCAACGGCGGTCAGGTGAATGCAAAACTGGATAATGCCATGGCGCTGCAGCCGGGCCAGACAGTGACTTTTGAAGTGCGATCCAATTCGGCAAATCAGATCTCGCTTACCCCTTTGTATACCAATCTGACAACGGATCCGACCGCTGCCAAAGCACTGGCGGCAGCCGGTATGGCGATCAATACGGATACATTGGCAATGACAAGCGCCATGATGGATGCCGGCATGAATATTGACAAAGCATCTTTGGGGGATATGTTCCATGTGATCTCCGGATTTCCGGGGGCAGATATCCCGCAGATGGTGGAAATGCAGAAACTTGGGTTGCCGGTGAATGAGCAGACCATAGAACAATATGCTGCATTTAAGAACTATGAGAATCAGATCACGGAAGGCATGACGGAAGTTGCAGACCAGGCACTTGCTTTGTATGAAGAATTGTCGGAGGTGGGAGGCAGCCAAAATCCGGAGGCAACACATTTTATGCGCCAATTGACGGATCTGTTTGCAAAAGATGTGGCCGGAGAGACTGCCGGAGATCTGCCAAAAGATATAGTGCAGACGGATCCGACAACCGGTAAAACGATACTGCAGGCGCAGGGCGGACAAGTAACGGATGAGCTGCTGACGAATGTAAAGGAATGGTTTGACCGGGCTTTACAGACGGATACGGAGAAGAATCTGCTTGCGGATGTCAAAGAGGTGCTGGAGCAGCTGCGACAGATGCAGAATACGGAAAGTGCTGAGAGTGCCGGTAATAAGACGGCGGCAGAACAGGTAAAGCAAATGATTACCCGTATGGTAATACAAGCGGAGCCAGACGCACAGATCGCAGCAGACATTCAGAAACTGGTGTCAACCGATACACAGATGCTAAAACTGACCAATGCCATACTGAAGAGTATGGATGGCAGCGTCAACCCTGAGAATAAAGCTCTGGAAGGGCAGTTGAAAGAATTGTTCCAATCGCCTGCTTTTAAAGAAGTGGTGAAAGGTGCAATGAAGGACAATTGGGCACTGCGGCCGGAACAGGTGGGAGATAAAGCGAATGTGGAGAATCTATATCAAAAACTGACGCAGCAGTCCAGGGATCTGACACAGATGCTTTCTCAGATCGCCAAACCGGAATCCGGTCTGGCGCAAAGTCTGGGAAATATGAATAATAATCTGGATTTCATGAATCAGATGAACCAGTCGATGCAATATATCCAATTGCCGCTCAAAATGAACGGAAGTGAGGCGACCGGGGATCTGTATGTCTATTCCGATAAAAAGAGTCTGGCAAATAATGATGGGAATGTATCAGCCATGCTTCATCTGGATATGCAGTATCTCGGTACGGTAGATGTGTATGCGGCAATATCTCCCGGAAACCAGGTGAGTACGAAATTTTATCTCGAGAGTGATGAGGTCATGGATCTGATCGAAGCGCATATTGATGAACTGAATGCCAGACTGACACAGCGCGGATATAGTATCCGCTCAGAAGTGAAAAAACATAGTGATATCGACGAAGATTCCGGTAAGATCCGCAAACTGACGGCACCGACTACCGGGGCAAAGCCCATACTGAAACAGAGTTTTGATGTACGCGCCTAAAAACAGCTAAATTAAAGAGGATAATCATTTGGCAGAGAATAAACCGAAAAAAAAGACAGCCATAGCATTGGAGTATGATCCGAAAGATGCTGCACCGAAGGTCATCGCTTCGGGCAGCGGTGCTATTGCGGACAAGATCATCGAAAAAGCTAAGGAAAACAAGGTGCCGGTGCATAAAGATGATAAACTGGCCAATACTCTGTCCAGGCTGCAGATCGGAGAGATGATCCCGCCGGAACTCTATGAGGTGGTGGCGGAGGTGCTTTTGTTTGTGGATGCAATGGATAAGATCCGGGAAAAGATGAAGAAAGCAGGAAAATAAACGAAGATGAATCGGACATATAATCGACGAAGGGCCGGAATGGATCAGGAGGAGATCGCAGCAGTGTTTTTGGAACAACATGGTGTGCGGATTCTGGAACGCAATTTCCGGACGCAGAAGGGGGAAGTAGATATTATCGGAGAAGACGGGGCGTATCTCGTCTTTTTTGAAGTGAAATGGAGAGCGGGGAGCAATAGCGGATACGCGGCTGAAGCAGTGGGACGGAATAAACAACGGCAGATCTGCGGCGTAGCAGACTATTATCTATATAGTAACGGTTTTTCGGCAGATCAGGCGGTACGATTTGATGTGATCGCGGTGGACGGCGAAAAGACCAACTGGATACAAAATGCATTCCCTTATGTCGGGGAAAATTTTTAAAAACATATATTTATGCTTATTTTATAAAATATAAAAGATTTTTTCGTGCTTTTTGCATAAATGTTGATTTGTGTCAGGGGTTATGGTATACTATGGAAGTTTACATAGTTATGTTACCTGAAGATAACATGATAGGATAAGATTGCGTTTATCTATTATTATAGGTAAACCGTGTTTAAAAGAGGAGAAAAATGGAACGGGAAGAAAGAAGAAGAAGACCGGGACGCAGAAAGAATAAAAATGGCGCACTCCTGGTGGTGATTGTTGTTTTACTGGTACTTGGGGTTGTAGAACTGGCTTTATTGCTGCATCAGAAAAAACAGATCCGGGAACTGACAAACGGACCGGAATATGTGACGGCACAACTGACGGAAGCGCAACAGGAGGTGGAAGATCTCCGGGTGCAGGCAGAAAACTATAAGGATGAGCGTGATGCATATCTGGAGCAGCTGAATGAGCTTTCCGCAGGAGCAGAAGTCCTGCCGGGAGCAAATGTAGGCACGGTAGAAGCAGAACCGGCAGATCCGGCGACCGGCAATGAAGAAGGGGCTCTGATTGGCGGGGAAGAAGGAAATCCGCAAGAAGGAAATCCGGAAGAAGGAAATCCGGAAGAAGGAAATCCGCAAGAGGGAAATCCGGAAGAAGGCTCCGGAGAGGATGAGACAACCGGCGAGAGCGGATATATGATCGTGGAAGATGTGAAACGTATCTATGAGGATAATCGATACCAGCAGTTTGCGAAAGAAAATGATCCTTATGATACCAAGCAGTATATGTATGCTACCGTGTATTCCTATCCGACGGATGTGGTATTTCTTGGGGACAGTCTGATCGAACGCTGTAACTGGAATGAGCTTTTCCCGGATTTGAATGTGAAGAACCGCGGTATCGGTGGCGATACGGTCAATGGTGTACTGGTACGTTTGAATACCGTGATGAAAACACAGCCTAAGAAGATCTTTCTGATGGTTGGTGTCAATAATCTGATGAACGGTAATTCCGTAGATCAGATCGTAGAGGATTATGGACGGTTATTGGATGAACTGGTAGAGCTGCGCGACGAAGAAGGTGTCAAGATCTATGTGGAATCCATACTGCCGGTGGGACCGGAAATGAAGAATGCATCCCGTATTATTCTGGACGGGCGTGAAGTGAATTCCCGGGTCAAAGAAATGTGTGCAGATCGCGATATCACTTATATTGATCTGACAGATGCTTTTTCCAACGAAGATCTGGCGCTGAACAGCGATTTCGGATATGATGGTGTACATATCAATGCCAGAGGTTACCGTGTGCTGCGGGATAAACTGGAAAGCTATGTATATGAAGATTTTGAGGACGAAAACAACGAAGAAGATCAGAACGAAAATAGTGAAAATAACGAATAAACAAAGGATGCTGAATAAGGGAGGAACAGAACAATGACGATTTTTGAAGAGTTACAGGCAAGAGGATTACTTGCGCAGATGACGGATGAAAAAGAGATCCGTGAATTGATCGATAATGGTAAGGCAACATTTTATATCGGTTTTGACCCGACAGCAGACAGCCTGCATGTAGGGCATTTTATGGCACTGTGCCTGATGAAACGTCTGCAGATGGCAGGAAACAAGCCTATTGCTCTTTTGGGTGGCGGTACTGCTATGATCGGTGATCCGTCCGGCAAGACGGATATGCGTAAGATGCTGACCAAAGAAACCATCGATCATAATATTGAGTGCTTTAAGAAACAGATGAGTCGTTTCATCGATTTTGGTGAAGACAAGGCCATTCTGGTAAATAATGCAGACTGGTTGCTGGATCTGAACTATGTAGAGATGCTGCGGGATGTCGGTGCGCATTTCTCTGTAAATAACATGCTTCGCGCAGAGTGCTACAAGCAGCGTATGGAAAAAGGTCTGACCTTCTTAGAGTTTAACTACATGATCATGCAGGCCTTTGACTTCTACACCTTATACCAGAAGTACGGCTGCAATCTGGAGTTTGGCGGAGATGACCAGTGGTCCAATATGCTGGCAGGTACCGAATTGATCCGCCGCAAGATGGGCAAGGATGCTTATGCTATGACACAGGTGCTGCTGCTTAACTCCGAAGGTAAGAAGATGGGCAAGACCGAGAAGGGCGCTGTATGGCTGGATGCGGAAAAGACTACGCCATTCGAGTTCTTCCAGTATTGGAGAAATGTACCGGATGCCGATGTGCTTAAGTGCATCCGTATGCTGACCTTCCTGCCGATCGAAGAGATCAAGGCAATGGACAACTGGGAAGGCAGCCAGCTGAACGAAGCAAAAGAGATCCTGGCTTGGGAACTGACCCAGCTGGTACATGGCAAAGAAGAAGCAGACAAAGCCAAAGAGGCTTCCCATGCACTGTTTGCCGGCGGCGGAAATTCCGAAAATATGCCGACCTCGATCCTGAATGCGGAAGACTTTACCGATGGTGCCGTAGATGTATTGACGCTGCTGGTAAAAGCATCTCTGGCATCCTCCCGTGGTGATGCGCGTCGTAATGTGGAGCAGGGCGGTGTATCCGTAAACGGTGAGAAGATCACCGATATAAAGCATACATTTACAAAGAGTGATTTTGACGGTGATTTTGTCCTGAAGAAGGGCAAGAAGAGCTTCATGAAGTATACAGTGGGCTGAGAGATACGGTAGTTTGAATTGCGTGAACATACGATCATAAAAGTAGATCCGGGCAGTATCGCGGAAGAGATGGAGATCGAAGCAGGAGATGTCCTGCTTTCGGTCAATAACGAAGAGATCAAGGATGTCTTTGATTATCAGTATGCGTGCGAAGCGGAGTATCTGGAAGTACTGATTCGCAAACCGGATGGGGAAGAATGGCTGCTGGAAGTCGATAAGGAAGAGGACGAGGAACTGGGGCTTCATTTTGACGAGAGCCTGATGGATACCTGCCATTCCTGCCGCAATAAATGTATCTTCTGCTTTATTGACCAGAATCCCAAAGGGATGCGGCCGACGATCTACTTTAAGGATGATGATACCAGACTCTCCTTCCTGCAGGGCAACTATGTTACACTGACAAATCTGAAGGATGAAGATGTGGATCGTATCATCCGCTATCGTATGGAGCCGATTAATATTTCCGTACAGACCATGAATCCGGAATTGCGTGTGAAGATGCTGAAAAATCCGCATTCCGGCGAAGTGCTCAAATATCTTAAGAATTTTTATGAAGCCGGCATACAGATGAACGGGCAGATCGTTCTGTGTAAAGGCGTGAATGACGGTGAAGAACTGCGTTTTACCATAGAACAGCTAATGCAGTATGCGCCGGTCATGCAAAGCGTATCCGTGGTACCGGTAGGACTTTCCAAATACCGGGATAAATTATATCCGTTGGTTCCGTTTGAGAAAGAAGACGCGGAAGCGGTGATCGATATGATCGAATCGTACCAGCAGAAAGTGTATGAAGAACATGGTGTGCATTTTATCCATGCTTCGGATGAATGGTACATTACGGCAGAACGGGATTTTCCGGAAGAGGAACGCTATGACGGCTATCTGCAGATCGAAAACGGTGTGGGAATGATGCGTTCCCTGATCTGCGAAGTGGAAGGGATTTTGGCGTCGGAACCGGTCGAAAAACTGGATCCGCCCAGACGACTGACCATCGCTACCGGAAAAAGTGCTTATGCCACGATCAAAGAGATGGCGCGATTAGTGGTAGAACACTCGGAGGGGCTGGAAGTAAATGTACTTTGGATCCGAAATGATTTCTTCGGAGAACGGATCACGGTGACCGGATTGATCACCGGGCAGGATCTGATCGCGCAGATGAAACCGGTGGATATCGGAGATGCACTGCTGATCTCCCGAAGCATGCTGCGATTTGGTACAGAAACCTTCCTGGACGATGAAACCGTGAGTGGCGCGGAAGCCGCATTGCAGGTAAAGATTGAGATCGTAGAGAATAACGGACGGGATTTCGTGGATGCCCTGCTTGGGCGTGAACGCAAAAATGAGGGAACTGTCAATCCCTATGAGTTGGAATCCAACGGATAGTATATAACATATAAAGGAATCAATATGGCAAAGAACAGAAAACCGGTGGTTGCAGTTGTCGGCCGCCCGAATGTAGGAAAATCGACATTGTTTAATGCGCTGGCGGGGGAAAGACTTTCCATCGTTAAAGATACTCCGGGCATTACCAGAGACCGTTTGTATACGGATGTGGAATGGCTGGATAAAAACTTTACGCTCATTGATACCGGTGGTATTGAACCGGACAGCAAGGATATCATCTTATCACAGATGCGTGAACAGGCTCAGATCGCCATCGATACAGCAGATGTGATCTTGTTTATGACGGATGTCAAGCAGGGGCTGGTGGATGCGGACAGCAAAGTGGCAGATATGCTGCGGCGTTCCGGTAAGCCCATTGTGCTGGTGGTCAATAAGGTAGACAGCTATGAAAAGATGATGCCGGATGTGTATGAGTTTTACAATCTCGGTTTGGATGATCCGTATCCGATCTCTGCATCTGAAAGGCAGGGATTGGGTGATCTGCTGGATAAAGTGATCTCCTATTTTCCCGAAGGATCCAGCGAGGCGGAAGAAGACGATACTCCGAAAGTAGCCATTATCGGAAAGCCCAATGTGGGAAAATCTTCCATCATCAACCGGCTGATCGGTGAAAAGCGTCTTATTGTATCGGATATTGCCGGTACCACAAGAGATGCCGTGGATACCAGATTGAAGCGGAACAATAAAGAGTATATCTTTATCGATACCGCAGGTTTACGCCGAAAAAACAAGATCAAAGAAGAACTGGAAAAATACATGATCGTTCGTACCGTAAGCGCGGTGGAGCGTTGCGATGTGGCGGTACTGGTGATCGATGCGACGGAAGGCGTGACGGAACAGGATGCCAAGATTGCCGGGATCGCTCATGAACGCGGCAAGGGGATGATCATTGTGGTCAACAAGTGGGATCTGGTAGAAAAAGATAACAAGACCTTAAATGAGTTTACCAAGAAGATCCGTGATACCTTGTCATTTATGCCGTATGCGGAACTGCTCTTTGTATCTGCGGAAACCGGACAGCGTTTGCCGAAACTGTATGAGATGATCGATGTGGTGATCGAAAATCATGCGATGCGTGTACAGACCGGTGTACTCAACGAGATCATGGCGGAGGCAGTGGCGCTGCAGCAGCCGCCGACGGATAAGGGCAAGCGCCTGAAACTGTTCTATATCACTCAGGCAGCGGTGAAACCTCCAACTTTTGTGATCTTTGTCAATGATAAGGAATTGATGCATTTTTCATACACGCGGTATATAGAAAACAAGATTCGTGAAGCCTTTGGTTTCCAGGGCACACCTTTGAAATTCATCATCCGTGAACGGAAGGAGAATGAGGTAAAATGAATACCGAATTGACCGTGCAAACCATCAGCGTGCGTGTGATCTGCCTGCTGATCGGATATCTTTTCGGAAATTTTCAGACATCTTATTTTATCGGAAAGGCAAACGGTATCGATATCCGCGAGAAAGGCAGCGGTAATGCGGGGACAACCAATACTCTGCGTGTGCTTGGCAAAAAAGCCGGGTTGATCGTTATGCTTACGGATATCTTCAAGTCAATTTTGGCCGTAACGCTTGTCTACTTTATTTTTCGTGTGCAATATCCCAATCTGATCTATCTGCTGAAGCTCTATGCAGGTTTGGGCGCGATTCTGGGACATAATTATCCGTTTTATCTGAAATTTAAAGGCGGGAAAGGGATTGCTGCTATGGGGGGTATGATCCTTGCATTTCACTGGGCCTATATTCCCATTGATCTGCTGCTCTTTTACGGCACTGTAGCGGTAACACATTATGTGTCTTTCGCCTCTCTTTTGTTATCGGTTAGTTTTCTGGTGCAGACGGTCTTGATGGGGGAAATGGGTTATTTCCGGCCTTATCTGGATCCGGCCAGAGCGATCATGGTACCTGTGATCCCCAATTCCATCCGTTATGAGATGTATGCGCTGGCTTTCATTATCACCGCAATGGCATTTATACGGCATCGGAGCAATATCAAAAAGCTTGTGAAGGGCGAGGAACGGAAGACCTACGTATTCAAAAAGAATAAAACGGAGTAAAGCTCATGCGGATCCAAAGAGATGATGACGAACGAAAAATCGAAATGATGGAGAATATGCAGAATTTCGTCACGGGCGAAAGGCTGCAGACGGCAGTGTTTGCTGCGGGCGTCGGAAAATCTATCGCAGGATGCGTTATACTGATCTATATGTTGACGAAGGCAGACGCACTGAAGCTCTTTGAACGCTCGGAAGATGCTTTTGTGATGGCGTTAGGAAACGGGTTCAAGCTCATACTCTACATAATGGCTGCGGTCATGATCGTATCACTGATCCAGAATGTGATCGCATTGATCATTGTATTGCGTGGAGATGAAGCAACGGTTTATGGTTCGAAGTATCTTCGTATCGTTACTGCAATTAAAGCGGCACTCAGTCATTTGATCCTGGCGGCTTTTGGATTGTGTTTTGGAGGAATGGGCGCTTTTGCTGCATTTGCGACTAATGTGGAAAAAGACGAAGGCGTTACCGTTGTTGGTTTTATCTTTATGGTCATTGGTATCGTTATGGTGATATCCTCACTTATATCGTGTGTGAAAAGTATTATAGCGGATCTGCGGGATACAGATCAAAATAACAATATGACATTTTAATCAGGCGTTTTGATACGCCGGACAGGAGGAAATGATGGCAAAAATCGGTATGATCGGTGCAGGCAGTTGGGGAACCGCTTTGGCGTGGCTGCTCACCAATAATGGGCATGAGGTGACGGTATGGTCGGCACTCGGTGATGAGATCGATATGCTGGACAGCAACAGAGAACATAAGGACAAATTACCCGGCGTGAAGCTGCAGCCGGAGATGAAATTTACAAAGGATCTGGAAAGTGCAGTGAAAGGGATGGATCTGTGCGTGCTGGCAGTACCGTCCATCTTTACGAGAAAAACAGCCAGACAGATGAAGGATCTGGTGGCAGACGGACAGATCCTTGTCAATGTGGCAAAGGGTATCGAAGAGGATACGCTTCTTACGCTGGATCAGCAGATCGCGCAGGAGATTCCGCAGGCAGAGGTGGCGGTATTGTCCGGGCCTACCCATGCCGAGGAAGTAGGACGGGGATTGCCGACCACGATCGTGGCAGCGGCAAAGAAGCGATCCACCGCAGTGTTTGTACAGGAGATCTTTTCTTCGAATGTGTTCCGTGTATATACCTCGCCGGATGTGCTGGGCGTGGAACTGGGTGGATCTTTAAAGAATGTCGTGGCGCTGGCAGCCGGTATGGCGGACGGCCTGGGCTATGGCGATAATACCAAGGCAGCATTGATCACCCGGGGATTGGCGGAGATGTCCCGTCTGGGTATCCTGATGGGTGGAAAAGCAGAAACGTTTGCAGGACTGACCGGTATGGGCGACCTGATCGTGACTTGTGCTTCCGTGCATTCCAGAAACCGCAAGGCCGGATATCTGATGGGACAGGGCAAAACCTATAAGGAAGCTATGGAAGAAGTCAAGATGGTTGTAGAGGGCGTATATTCTGCCAAGGCAGCCATCGCACTGGCGAGAAAATACAATGTAGAAATGCCAATTGTAGAGCAGGTCAACAAGATTCTGTTCGAGGATAAGCCGGTGAAGGATGCCGTGCTGGAACTTATGATGCGCGGCAAGAAATCGGAGCACGATGAACTGCCGTGGGAGGAATAAAGGGGGATTTATGGAAGGATTTAAAAGTACCGGAGAATATGTAGCAAGTGAAGCTCTTATGGGGAGCGTAAATGTGGCAATCGCGCTGCAAAAGCCGCTTCTGATCAAGGGCGAGCCGGGCACGGGCAAGACTATGCTGGCGGAAGCTGTGGCGAAGTCACTTGGCAAGAAACTGATCATTTGGAATATCAAATCCACGATCAAGGCGCAGGATGGTCTGTATATGTATGATACGATACAGCGTCTGTACGACGGACAGTTTGGCGTGGAAGGCGTGGACGATATCGCACGCTATATCAAACTCGGAAAACTGGGTGAAGCGTTTGAAAGCGATGAACAGGTAGTGTTGTTGATCGATGAGATTGACAAGGCGGATCTGGAGTTCCCGAACGATCTGTTGTGGGAGCTTGATCAAATGGAGTTTTATATCCATGAAACAAAGCGGACAGTCAAAGCAAAGAACCGTCCCATCGTGATCATTACGTCCAATGCGGAAAAGGAACTGCCGGATGCGTTCCTGCGCAGATGTATTTTCCATTATATCGAATTCCCGAATGCGGAACTGATGGAAGAGATCGTAAAAGTACATTATCCCAATATTGAGGAAAATCTGCTGAAAAATGCCATGGATGTTTTTTACTGGATCCGCAGTATCCGGGATGTGCGTAAGAAGCCAAGTACTTCGGAATTGATTGACTGGGTCAACGCTTTGCAGATCGGCGGGATCCCTACCGATAAACTGCGCGAGGAGCTGCCGTTCCTGGGCGTGATCGTCAAGAAAGATGAAGATCTGGAAACCGTGAAACACTATACGTAATACAATCTTGCCTTCCCCCTACGGGGGAAGGTGCCCGAAGGGCGGATGAGGGGATTGCATGTTCTACAAATTCTTCAACAGTCTAAAGAAAAATGGATTGGAAGTGACTTTAAGTGAGTGGCTGACTCTGCAGCAGGCGCTGGACGCCGGCTTGTGTGAGTCGTCACTCACAAAATTTTATTATGTGGCAAGATCGATCCTGGTCAAATCCGAAACGGAGTTTGACAAGTTTGATCTTGCCTTTGAAGAAACATTCAAATCCGTACAGATGGAGACAGAGATCTCCAAGAATATGCTGCGTTGGCTGGATAAGCCGGAGATGAATGAGCTGCTGCATGAAAAAGATAAAGAATATCTGAACAAAGTGGAAAGCTTTGAGCTCGATAAGGACGATGTGGAGAAGAAATATAAGCAGCGTCTGAAAGACCAGGACAGCGAGCACAACGGCGGTTCTTACTGGATCGGAACTATGGGAAAGACCAGCTTTGGTAATACCGGCGGAAACATCGGCGGTATCCGTGTCGGCGGAGCCACTGGTTATCAGTCGGCGTTTCAAGTTGTCGGTGCCAGAAAGTATCGGGACTTCCGTGATGACCGCGTGCTGACCGGACGGCAGTTTATGACAGCGCTGCGGAAACTGCGTCAGTTTTCTTCACGACTGGATATACCCAAAACCGAACTGGATATTGACAGTACCATTGATGAGACCTGCAATAACGGTGGTGTATTGCAGATCGTGATGGATAAGCCCAGGAAAAATTCTGTAAAGCTGTTATTACTGATGGACAGCGGCGGGACTATGATCCCGTATTGTGATCTGCTGAACGAATTGTTCCAGTCGGTACACAAATCCAATCACTATAAAGAAGTGAAAACCTATTATTTCCATAACTGTATCTATTCTCATGTGTATAATACCCCGGGCTGCGAAAATGGGGACTGGATCGAGACAGAGTGGATGTTCCGAAATCTGGATAAAGATTTCAAAGTGATCATTGTCGGCGATGCCGCAATGGCGCCGGAAGAACTCTATGCGAAAGACGGTAACTACCGTGGCCCGAACGGAGGATATTCCGGGCATGAATGGCTGATGCGCCTGCGCCGGAAATATAAGCGTGTGGTATGGATGAATCCGAAGATGTCCCTGGTACCCGCGCCCTGGCGAGAAGCTGAGACGGCCATCAAGGAGATCTTCCCCATGCTGCCCCTCACCGTTGATGGTCTGGATCGCGGTATGGAGATTCTGATGAAAAGAAACTGATGGAGAAAATGATTATGAAAAAAAGATTTGTGACAACCCTGTTAATGCTTTCTGTATTGATTTCTTCATGCGGAACAGAGAATGGTTCCGGTCGTGGCAGCGTGGCGGATGCCGAGATCAACCAACCAACAGCTGCGCCTGCGGAAGATATAACGCCGACCGAAGCGCCGGATCCGACACAGGCCGCTTTGTCCGGCGGTGACAGTACCGTTGTAAGCAAAGGCCGTCCGATGCTGTTGGGCGATACTTTTGATACTTATTACGATACTTCTCTGGTGCCTTCCGTGCCGGAGTATCAGGTGGCAGAGGATTTTTCCAATGTAGTATATGAAGATGCTTTTTCCTACATGTTTTATGACGGCGAAGGTAATCTGAACAATATCGCAAAAGCGCTGATCCGGGATTCCTTTGTGATCGATGCAAACAGCGGCCAAAGTGAGTTTTTT
>JAFXQR010000203.1 GCA_017526985.1 Lachnospiraceae bacterium | reverse complement strand
TTCCGAGCGCAGAAATATCGCATAGCATCGCAACCGTTTCTTCCCTGCGTCCGAGATGGAAGAGCCGCACGGCTTCCCGCAGCATCGCGCTGTTTGCATGACGTTTCTGTCGCTCTTCCTCCGGCAGGCAGTCCAGCACTTCATAGATCGCAAGCACCTCTTCTTCTCCTGCCACCTGGGTCTGTCCCAGAAAGCGCAGATCAAACCCTTCCGGATCCGACAGACGATCCACGGTATCTTTTGAGATCAGCATTGCTGTCTGATACTGTTTGGTCAGCCCCTCCAGTCTTGCCGAATAATTTACGATATCCGAGATCACCGCACCGGCCAGCCGTTCTTCCTCCCCGACGATCCCGACTCTGGCATGTCCGGAATGGATGCCGATCCCGATATTGATATCGCTGATCCCGAGTCTTTCCGCTGTCTGCGGATCCAGTACAATGGCGCGATAGATCTCCACTCCGCTCTTTACTGCATCCTCCGCATTTTCAAACAGCGCCACGACCGCATCCCCGATATACTTATCTACAAAACCACCGTTCTTTCGTATGATCGGTCCTGCAATACCGTAGATGATATTGACAAATTCAAAGTTTTCCTTTGCCGTCATGATCTCCGAATTAATGGAGAACGAGCGGATATCGCAGGAAAACACCGTCAGTTCCCGTCCTATGGAATCTCCCAAGGCAAGATCCGTGAACTTTTCCTTATCGAGAAGGGTACGAAACTGTTCCGGAACGAATTTGTAATAAAACTGCTCCGTCCGGTCTTTTTCCTCAAAGAGTTTCTCCAGACTCCTGCCCATGGCATTGACCTGCGTACAGATCTCGCCCAGCTCATCGCCGGACTTATAATCCACCCTCGCGGTAAAATCGCCGTTTGCGATCTTCTGAACCACCCCGGATGCTTTCTTTTCCGCCCGAATGATATAAAAGGATACCAGCATATCAATTGCAACAACTAACAGGATAAACACGGCCGCAAATCCTGCCATGGCCACGATCAGCTGACGCCTCTGATACCAGAATCTGCGGTCATCCGTACTCACTTTCAGGTAGATATCACCACGGCCGGATGCGTCCCGGATCTTCCCATACGATGCAATCTCATTATGAATTGCCTCATCCGTCCAGAAACCGGTGAGATTTTCAGACATGTAATAATCGCCTGATCCGTCGTACAACAGGAATTCCTGTTCAGAGGCGATCGTTGTTTCTTTTCCCATCGGCATGGTGATCGTATCATCATCCAGAAGAATGACCGCCGAAGTATCTCCGGTACGGTACACGACCGAGAAGATATAATTCTTACTCCATTCTTTCGTCCGGTCGGTATTGATACTACGGATCTTTTCATATAACCGGTGGTATTCCGCGCCGGTATTTTCGTCAGCAGACAAAAGTCCCGAAAAATCATATCCTTCCAGTTTTCTCGTGCCGAATTCGGTAATAATACCCATTTCACTGCGTATGCTCTGATTATTCTGCTCATTGGAATAATCATATACTTTCACAGCAGTCACGATGATCACCACAATAAATACCGGTACTGTCATGAGCATTCGTTTATAAAACAGTGTCTTTTTCCGGATGATCAGATTGATCAACAGTGCATAGATAATCCATTCCGTTGATTCTTCCAAAAACAGCCAAAGATAGTTGATGAGCTGCGGCTTAAATCGAAGAACCACATTTTTATCACAGATCACACCGTCCGACCATGTCAGCAGCCCGTCTGTAAGACAAAGGATCAGTTCCTCTTTTGCGTCACCGCCCTTGCAGCTATCGATATACCTGATCTCACTGTCCGCATAACCGGAGATGGTTTTGATATCAATTATTTCCGATACCGCACCGTCTTTCAGCAAAAATACCTTTGTCGGCTCTTTTTCATCAAACACATAATAATCTTCGCCACATACGACAACCTGCGAAATGCGCGGTACCGCATTTCCTGTTCCCGCCGGATCAAAGCGGCAGATGCATTCACCGATGGGTTCATCCCATTCCGTGTGGTACACACCGCCATCACTGCGCAAGAACAAAAAGGCACCATCAATCGGGATCACGCCTGCGGTATACGTTCCATCCGCTTCCGTCGGATATTCCCTGCACTGCAGCTGATCCGTTGTTTCCTCATAACGGTAGGTATACACGCGGTCCAATTCCACCACCGCAAATGTAAGTACGCCATCTTCATAATGCAGCCGGCTGATACGGGACGCACGGTGCCCGCCCGGCATATCGTATTCTCTGACAAACAGTTCCTTTTCAAGCTGATACTCTTCCGAAAGCCGGATAACACTTTCCTTTACGATACTTCTGCTGCTGACTCTGTCCTCATAGGTCACATTTACCGCATATAAGGAATTATTTCCAAGCGCCAGATTCGTCGGATCCATCATCCCGTTATAACCCATAGGATCAATGGTGACACCGCCCGGGCCTGCATACAGAGTTTCTCCGGTATCCAACCGGAAAAGGGCCATTGCACCATACGAGCCAAGTTTCATTTTTACTGCCGCCAGACCATTGTCATTCACCGAAAAATCTTCTGCGCTTCTGATCGGGGTATCTTTCAGGAGTTTATCATCGATCATGATTCCTTCTGCCTGCATATGGATCCCGAAATTTGTAAAAACATACAAAAAGACCAACACATTGATGACCAAAGCCAGAATGTACCATCTTGCCTTACCGAAGCACTTAAAAATGATCTTCTTCACCACGGCAAAGAAGCGCTTCAGGACAGACTTTTTCTGCGTATGCAGTTTTTTTCCCTTCTTTTTTTCCGGCATAAGATCACTTTATTTCCTTACAAAACGGAATACATTTCCCTTATCTTCGACAGATAAATTTCGGATATAGTCCAGATACATCTCCGTCACATGATCACTTTTTCCGAGAATGGAGATCCCCCGCAGCATTCCGATGGTTTCGTCCCTGCGTCCGAGATGGAAAAGCCGCACAGCCTCGCGCAGTGTTGCGCTGTTATCACGTCTTTTACGTCTTTCTTCCTCCGGCAGGCAATCCAGCACTTCATAAACGGATTTTACCTCATTTACTCCCGCCACCTGAACGATCCCCAGATAGCGCAGATCCAGAGCATCCGGATCTGCCATGCGATCCACCGTATCCTTCGAGACCAGGATCGCCGTCTGATATTGTTTCGTGAGACTTTCCAGACGGGAGGAAAGATTGACCGTATCCGAAATGACCGTTCCTGAAAGCCGTTCGCTCTCCCCAACGATCCCGATCCTGGCCATACCGGAATGTATGCCGATACCGATACGGATATCACTGCCTCCCCCGGCCTGACGCTCCGTTACGACCGCGTGGTAGATCTCGATCCCGGCACTCACCGCATCGTCCGCATTCTCAAACAATGCCATGACCGCTTCTCCCATATATTTATCCACAAATCCGCCCCTCAAGCGTATGATGGGACCGACTATGCCGTAGATCCGGTTCACCAGATCAAAATTCTCCGCAGCGGTGCACGTTTGGGAACGCATTACGGAAGACCTGATATCGCAGAACAATACGGTCAGTTCCCGGCTGGCCGAATCCCCAAGGGCAAGATCCGTAAACTTCTCCTTGCCCAGAAGCTGCCGGAACTGTTCCGGTACAAAACGGTAATAAAATTTCTCCGTACGGTCTTTTTCCGCAAAGCTTTCCTGCAGATGTTCCCCCATGGAATTGACCTGTGTACAGATGTCACCGAGTTCATCCTTCGACTTGTACCGTACTCTTGCGGAAAGGTCGCCTTCCGAAATCTGCCTAAGCGCACCCATCGCCTTTCGGATCACCTCTGTTGTACGCAGGGAAGAAAACAGAAAGATAGCTGTCAGCAGAAGAATGACCAGCGCGGAATAAATATACATTTGGACCAGCATTTCCCCCCGCAGTGCATTAAATTCGCTATTATCCGTACTGATTTTCAGATAGATCTCGTCTTTGCCGCTTCCGATCCGCCCGTAAGCACAGATCTCGCTTTCTTCCACATCCATATCCAGAATTTTTAGTATCGTCTCCGAAATATACGAATCCCCGGTACCGTCATATTTCAGAAAATCGGATCTTGCAGCCATCTCTTCAATCTTTCCCATCGGCATATCGACCGTTTCTTCATCAACCAGTATCACAGCCGATGTGTTATCCCTGCGACAGACCACTGATAATTCATAATCCTCATTCCAGTCATGCGCGCGGACACTGTTCAGATCTTTCAATCTTTCATACAGCCTGCGATATGCCGCTCCTGTACTGCCATCCGCTTTCATAAGGGCAGAAAAATCCTCTCCTTCCAGCTCCTTCGCACCGAATCCACTGATGATCTCAAGCTCATTGCGTATGCTTTGCAGCTTCTGCGAAAAAGTATAGTCGTAGAGGTTCGTAACAATTTCAGTCGCCAGGATCACAAACAGCGGCAACGTAACCAGCATCTGTTTATAAAACAAGGTCTTTTTGCGAAGGATAAGATGAATGACCAGACTATATAGCAGGATTGTGTACATGGTTTCCCAGATTTCCCGCGCGTAATACATCCAGTACGGTTTGATCTGAATCTGAATATCTTTTGGCGTAACCGTTCCGTCAGAGAAGGTAAGCAGCCCGTCGCTTAAGCAGACCGCAAGCTTCTCATCTCCCTGTTCCGGATTACCGCAGGTTTCGAGAAAGGCAATGGCGGATTCTTCGTAGCCCGTCACATCTGCAAGATCCAGCAGCACCTTTGCCTGCCCGTTCTCCAGCCGGTATATTTTTCCGGGTCTGTTTTCATCAAAAAAGCAGAGTTCTCCCTGATATATGACCGCCTGCGTAAAATACGGCACCGCACTTTCCGGAGTCGTATCAAAACGGCAGATTAGTTCCCGCGCAGGATCATCGACCGTCGTTTGGTACACATTGCCATCACTTTGCAGGATCAGAAAGGCGCCATCTATGGGGATCACCTGTACCGGAAAGATCCCATTTCCTTCCGTCACATGCTCCGCGCGAATGCTTAGGTTATTACTCTCCGTATCCAGTGCATACAAGCGCACACCGTAGCGTTCCACCACCGCAAACGTTACCCGGCCATCAGAATAATGCAGCCGGCTGAGCCGCGCTCCGGTATTTGCCTGATCCACAACCAGGGAACATACTTCTTCCAGAAAATCATATTCTTTGGAAAGCTTAACGATACTGTATTTTTCCTCCTGGTCCGCACGTACTGCATACAGGATATCGTTATCCGTCAGCACAAAATTTTCCGGCCGGAAAAACTGATTGCCGGAAGTATCAACGATCACCGACTCGTTGCCGGCATAATCCTGTATCCCCGTATCCGGATCAAAAACGGATACCAGCCCGCGGCGCCCGATCCCGCATGAGACCACGCACAAACCGTTTCTGTTTGCGGAAAAACTTCTCACATCGCTCAAACCGGTTTCCCGGATCAGATGGTCATTCTCATCCTGTACCCCTTCGATCCGGTTATTCAGAGCAATATTTACGGATGTCAGTATCTGAATCAAAAGGATCAGGGCAATACCAATCACAAACCATCTCGCCTTTCCGA
Organism: Lachnospiraceae bacterium; assembly: GCA_017526985.1. Lineage (GTDB taxonomy): Bacteria > Bacillota > Clostridia > Lachnospirales > Lachnospiraceae > NK4A136. The sequence continues at coordinate 1,438 of JAFXQR010000203.1, read as the reverse complement.
AATAGCGGGACAGTATCTTCTTTATAGTGCGAAGGATCCGCTTATACCCTTTTTCTGTTACGGCTCCATCCATCTTATTCTCCGCCCTCTTAGGTCGTTCTTAAGAATTATCGTAACGATCCGAATTTCCTGTGATTTCCACCGATGCTGCCTACCAATCCATGTGTACCTCCTGTGCTGCCACAGAAACCGTCATCCCGTCTGCTGCAGTCTTTCTTACAATCAGTTCTGCACCGGCACCGGCCGCATACATTGAACTGCGCTCGCACACATTATCCACACCTACCTGCGCCTCTACAAAAGCAGATGCGGTAAACTTACCCTCACACGCCCTCAATGTCTCCGCATCATACACATGAAAGGGAACGCCGAGATGCCTTGCTGCTTCCAGGATCCCTTCTTCCTCTTTTTTGATATCAATGGACGCCACGGCGCAGACCCGGCGGATATCCAGACCGTTTTTTTCCATCACTTTCCGGATAAACTCTTCCAGCGCATCTGCAGGCGTTTTTTTACGACAGCCGATGCCAAGAACGAGATTCTTCGGGATCATGCGGCATTCGATGTCAAACTGCTGCGGGAGCATCGCATTTTCTGTAATCGTGATCCCGCACTCCGGGCGCGCCCCTAAGCTTTCTGTGGTATCACACTCTGTTCTACAGTATACCAGACCTTCCGGTACTTTTCCACCGATCGCAGCATCACTGTAAATGCCCACGCTCTCCCCGGCCAGAAGCCTTGCGGACACTTCCTTGATCTTGCTGCTGTCCTCGATCATAAGCCCGTTTTCCTTCGCAAACAGATCCACGGCAAAGACACCTCTGCCATCCGTAGCCGTCGTGATCACTGCCGTTGCCCCGATCCGCTCCGCGATCTTCTGCGCCCACGCATTTGAGCCCCCCAGATGCCCGGACACCAACGGGATCACAAACTTTCCTCCTTCGTCCATGCACAGTACCGCCGGATCCGTCGTCTTACTCTTCAGATACGGCGCGATCTTCCGTACCGCGATCCCGGCCGCACTGATAAATAGGATCACTTCTGCCGTATCAAAATGCCGTTCCAGGATGTCCTCCGTTTTTTCAAATGTAGCTATAGCACCGGCATCGTGTGTGTACTCATTCGCTTTACGATTGCCATACGCATACACTTCCGCATCCGGCTCGATTGCCTGAAACACGCCACACAGCTTTTCCTGCAGCTGCGCCCCCAGACTTGTATATGAAATTGTAACGACACCATGTCGGTTAGTATACTGCATGAAATATCCTCTTAAATTCGTATTTGGCGAGCTCCATTGCTGTGGCGAAAAACTCTTGCCCTCCCCTTGAGGGGAGGGTGCCCGAAGGGCGGGTGAGGTGGACAAAAGTCTGCGGAGTATACATGGAAGCCGGGACAGATAAAGCAGTTTTCGAAGCCTTGCCGAAGCATTTTGTGA
>JAFXQR010000202.1 GCA_017526985.1 Lachnospiraceae bacterium | reverse complement strand
GGAGCCGCTGGATATCCGCAAGTCCATGGGCTTTGGTTGGATCTATGGCGCTATGCTCATTCCCGTGGTAATACTTGTCTATAAGATGGATGTGGTGACGGAAAACGAGTTTTATATCCTGATGATCACCTGCCTGGCTTACCTGATCATGTGGAAGACGCAGCAGGCCAACGAACTGACGCAGGCGCTGCTGGCCAAGCAGAAGGAGGAAAACTCCAAGCTGGGAGAATGGGTGGACTACCAGAACCAGGAGCTGAAGGTGGCCAATGAGCAGCTGGAGAAGGTATCTTATAAGGATGCACTGACCGGACTGTATAACCGCAAGTATGGCAGGATCTATTTAAACCAGATCCTGGCGGAAGATCCGGAAGAAGTCTTTGCACATGTCTCCATGGATGTGAATTATTTCAAGCCGATCAATGATAACTACGGCCTGGAGGTCGGGGATAAGGTGCTGGTCGAAGTGGCGGAACGCCTGCGCGGCATGCAGAATGAGAAGATCCTGGCTTTCCGCGTGGGAGCGGACGAGTTTTCGATGGTCTTCCGGGACTGCGGGGATAAGGATGCGCTGGTCCATCAACTGATGGAACTCAAGAAAGTGCTGGATCAACCCATCGAGGTGGAAGGCCAGGTATTCCGGCTGTCTCTGAGTATCGGTGTGGCGATCTATCCGCAGGATGCGAAGGAGATGGGGCAGTTGCTGAAATATTCGGATTCTGCCAGACGCTCCATCAAGCACCGGCACAGCAAGACGGAGTTTCGTTTTTATGATTCGGAGCTGATCGGGCAGGTTTCCAGACGGCACCGGCTGGAGATGAAGCTGCAGTCGGCAGAGTATGACCGGGACTTCCAACTGTATTACCAGCCGCAGGTGGACTGCCATACGGAGAAGCTGATCGGTATGGAGGCGCTGATCCGCTGGATCGATCCGGTGGACGGCTTTATCTCGCCGGGAGAGTTTATCCCCATTGCAGAGGAAATGGGCCTGATGGGCAATATCGGGGCATGGGTAAACCGTACGGCGATGCGACAGATCAAGGAGTGGAATGAGAAATACGGCACGGAGCTGGTGACCGGGATCAATGTGTCCCCGGTGCAGATGCGGGATCCGAAATTTGCGGAGCATTTTATCGAAGAGATGAATACGCAGGAAGTACCGGCCAAGTGGCTGGATGTGGAGATCACCGAGGGCTACGCGCTCAATAGTACCATCGCCGGAGAGGATATCATAGGAAAGCTGAAGGACGCAGGGCTGACCTTTTCCGTAGATGATTTCGGTACGGGCTATGCCAGCTTTAATAACATGCTGGATTTCACCTTTGACCGCATCAAGATCGCCAAGGAGTTGATCGACGATATCGAGACGAACCACAACGCCTATGTGATCGTCAAGGTCATCATCCAGATGGCACAGGGCCTGGGGCTGCAGAGTATCGCGGAAGGCGTGGAAAACGAAGGGCAGCTGCAGATCCTGCGGGAGCTGGAATGCGGACAGATCCAGGGATACTTTTTCGGCAGACCGCTGCCGCCGGACCAGTTTGAGAAGAAGTGGCTGGCAAAGGAATAAGGTTTAAATAGAAAAAGGATAAGAACGGGAGGATGATAAGAGAATGAAATACGAGTTTGATCTGAGAGGTGTCTATAATCCGGATGACTTTTATGCTGTGCTGGCAGAGCAGATGGAGTTGCCGGAGTACTTCGGCTACAATCTGGACGCGTTGCATGACTGGTTCACGGAGATCGGCAAGGAGACGGAGATCAGCTTTATCGGTGTGGCGGAAGCCGAGGTAATGATGTCAAAGTATATGCGTAACTTAAAGCGTCTGTGTGCAGCGGTGGAGAAGGAAAATCCATGTATACGCTTTCGATTTGATGATTAAGGGGCTTGAAAAAAGAACAGGATAGGATTATACTAAACACTGTTTGAGAATGGCTTTCAGACAGTGTTTTTTCAGGGCTGTCCGAAGCGAAAAAACCATAGGAGGGAAGAGGACATGAAGAAATTTTTGGAAGAGTTTAAGGCATTTGCACTGAAGGGTAATGTAATGGATATGGCAATCGGTGTGATCATCGGTGCTGCTTTCGGTAATATCGTTACCGCGCTGACGGAGAACTTTATCAATCCGTTGATTGCTGTGATCTTTGGCGGTAACAGCGAGGATGGTGTACAGATCGGCGGACAGTTCAAGATCGCCGGTGTAGCGTTTAACTATGGCGCATTCTTGTCGGCAGTTGTAAACTTCCTGATCATCGCACTGGTACTGTTCATTATGCTCAAGGCTATCAACGGTGCAGCAGAGAAAGCAAAGAAGCTGGCAATGAAGAAAGCGGAAGAAGGCAAGGAAGACGAGCCGGCACCGGAAGATCCGGCAGATATCGCTCTTCTGAAGGAAATGGTAGCCCTGATGAAGGAGACCAACCCGGAAGCAGCAAAGAAAGTAGAAGAGAAGCGTGCCGAAGCATTGAAGAAGGCGGAGGAAGAAGCAAAATAACTCTGGCTTTTTCCGGAAAATATGTAAACAATTTGAGCGCTGTGTCCGAAAAAGAACGGAGACGGCGCTCTTTTTTTGCAATTGCGCGACATGAAGAAATATTTTGTTAACCTATAAAGTATGCCCGGAAGTTGCCGATAATAATTGCAAGAGTGTTGAAATACAGTAACTCAACAAAACACAACAGAACTCAATTACAGGAGAAAAGGAGGATGGGAATATGATCAGGGTAGATGCATATTCGCAGATCCAGAATTTGTATAATGTTTCCAAACCTGCGGGAAACCGGAGTAATGCAGCAGCGGCAGCAGCACCGGATTTTAAAGACAGGCTGAACATTTCGGGACAAGGCAAGGATCTGCAGGTAGCGAAACAGGCAGTTGCGCAGAGCCCGGATATCCGTGAGGATCGTGTGGCGGCACTGAAGGCGGCTTATCAGAGCGGCAGGAATAATATCAGTGCCAATGCAGTAGCGGATAAGATCCTGGAGAATTACGAACTGTAACAAATGAAGAATAACTGCTTTGGACAGTTATAAAAGCGGCATCTGTATGGTATGATAAGAGTAACCTGCAGATGTCGTTTTTTTGAAAATCGATCCAAACAAGGGGGGCGAATCATGGCCAGTCTGATGGAAAATATTGTGGAAGTACTGGAAAAGGAGAATGCGGAGTATCAGACACTCATCAAACTTTCGGAAGAGAAGACACCGATCATCATCAAGGGGGATCTGGAGAACCTAAACCGCATCACGGAGGCGGAGCAGGTGATCGTTGCCCGCATCCAGAAGCTGGAAAAAGAGCGGATGAGCACGATGAAGGATATCTCGGAAGTGACCAATTTTAAGGCGGATATCAAGCTGGGAGATCTGATCACGATGATGGATAAACATCCGGAAGAGCAGAAAAAGCTGAAGGATCTGCATGACCGGCTGAAAGAGACCATGAACCGGATGAAACGCGTGAATGAGCAGAACCGGGACCTGCTGCAGAACTCTCTGGAGATGGTACAGTTTGAGATGAATCTGCTGCAATCCCTAAAGACCGCGCCGGAAACAGCCGATTATAATAGTAACGCATACGCAAACGGCACCATTATGGGGAGCGGGACAAAGCGTTTTGACGCAAAACAGTAAGCATTAAGACAAGAGGATCGAGTATGGGCTTATTTTCCAATCTTTATATAGGAACATCGGGACTGCAGTCCAGCCAGGAAGCACTGAATATGGTGGCACACAATGTCACCAATGCGGATACGGAAGGCTATACCAGGCAGCAGGTGTCCTATGGCACAAGAGAATACAATCGTCTGAGTCATTCCAATATCGGTGTGTCCATGAAACAGACCGGTCTGGGCGTGTATATCACCGAAGTGCGTCAGGTGCGTGACCGTTTCGTGGATGCTTCCTACCGTAATCAGGCAGGGCGCCAGGGGTTTTATGATGAATCCTACTCGGCGATCGAGGAGATCGAGGGGATCTTCGGCGAGCTGGACGGACCGACCTTTGAAAATGCAATGGACAGCTTGCAGACTGCACTGGCCGAGCTGGCAAAGGAACCCACCAGTGAAGTGAAGCAGACCATGGTGGTACAGTATGCCAATTCTTTTGTGGAAGCCGCGCAGAATGTCTATAAAGATCTTTCCAACTACCAGGACAAACTGAATGACCGTGTACAGGGAGCGGTGGATGAGATCAATTCCCTGGGCCATCAGATCTATGACCTGAACCTGAAGATCCGCAAGATCGCCACCGGCGGTGTGGAAAATCCCAACGACTTGTATGACCAGCGAAATCTGGCGCTAGATAAACTGGGAGCGCTGGTCAATATCACCTATCGTGAAGATACTTACGGCAATGTTCTGGTAAAGGTGGAGAACCATGATTTCGTCACCATGAACAATGTCAACGAGATGGGGTGTCAGGCAGAAGATGACGAGACGGTGGGTGAGCCGGGCTTTTACAATGTGTTCTGGACGGATGCTGCGACGGTGGAGAGCCGCGATGAGCATGGCAATATCCTCACTTACGAGCAGAATACCGTAAGAAACAATCCCAATACTGATCCGCCGACGGTAGCTACCGGTGCGGTATACAACTGGGATCTGCCCATCTCTTCCAAGCTGGATACGGATGTGGGCTCCTTAAAAGGCCTGCTGCTGGCGCGTGGTGATCACCGGGGCAACTTTACGGATCTGGCAGATGAAGAGAGCTATGCAAAAGTAGCGGACTCCGTGATGATGAATGTGATGGCGGAGTTTGACGGTCTGGTGCACAATGCAGTCCAGGCGATGAACGGCATCCTGGAAGAAGCGGCGCAGGCAGTGGATCCGGCCTTTGGTTATCTGCGGGATGAAAACGGACAGATCATTCAGCTCTTTCAGCGTATCTCCTGTGAGGATTATGATGCGGCAGGAGATCTGGTGCGGGAGGATCTGCCGGAGACGATCGTGAATCCCTACACCGGTCAAAAGACCCGTTATGCCGGCGATAACACGACATGGTTTACCACTTCCAACCTGGTGGTGAACGAAGAACTGCGGAAGTATCCGACCAAGCTGGGCCTGAAGCTGCCGGATGCATCAGAGGACGGTGGCAACGGTACGGCAGAGAAGCTGCGGGATGTGTTTCAGAGTGAAGACTATCTGCTCAATCCGACGCTGGCCAACAAGACTTCACTTCGGCGGTATTACGCAAACTTTGTCGCACAGATCGCCAATTCCGGTAATGTCTATCAGAACCTGAAGGACAACCAGGATCTGACGGTGGAAGCCATCGAAGCCAACCGGCAGGGCTCCATCGGAGTGGCTACCGACGAAGAACTGGCCAATATGGTCAAGTACCAGAACGCGTATAACGCAAGCAGCCGTTTTATCAATGTGATCGACGAATGTATCGAGCACATCATCAACACGCTGGGATCTTAAGCATTTTAGGAGAGTATTCAAAAAGTATTTAAGAGGGAACGCCTATGTCATCAACTTTTATGGGACTCAATACTGCATATACCGGTCTGCAGGCTGCCAATGCCGCTCTCAATACCACGGCAAACAATATTGCCAATATTGAAACCAAAGGCTATAGCCGGCAGAATGTGACCACCCAGGCGGCGGAAGCCATCCGGATGTTTACGACCTATGGCTGCGTGGGTGCCGGTGTGGAGACCATCGCTATCGAGCGGATCCGCGATACCTTCTACGACAACAAGTACTGGGGAAACCAGACGCAGTTGGGACAGTACGAGGTGCACAAGTATTATATGGAGTGCATTGAGGATTATTATAAAGATGATGACATGATCAAAGGCTTTACCACGATCTTTAATGAGTACGACAATGCGGTGCAGGAACTGGCCAAGAATCCGGACGATACGAAATACCGGCAGCAGATGATCGGCTCGGCGGGCAATCTGGCTACCTATTTCCGGGATACCTACAACAATATGCAGAAACTGCAGGATGATGTGAACCAGGAGATCAAGGTGAATATTGACCGCATCAATTCCATTGTGGAAGAGATCGCCTCCCTCAACAAGCAGGTGAATGTCATCGAGATGAACAGCGGTGCCGTGGCGAACGAGCTGCGTGACCAGAGAGACCTGCTGGTGGATGAACTGTCCGAGATCGTGGATGTGGAAGTAACAGAAGTGCCGGTGATCGACTATACCGATGTGGAGCGCGATACCGGAGGCACCCGCTATCTGGTGAAAGCATGTGGCGAGGTACTGGTGGATGCCAACAGCTATAAGACGCTGACATGCGTGCCCAGAGAGAGTACGGTGAAGGTGAACCAGACGGATATCCAGGGATTGTTTGACATCTATGTGTCCGGGGAAAGTGACTGGACGGCAGATGACTATCGGCGCAAGGGCGATGCGGTGCAGGTGTACAGTGCTACGGCCGGCGGTAAACTGGCCGGGCTGATGCAGATGCGTGATGGTAACAACGGTGAGTATTTTGAGGGATCCGTAGCAGCCATCGGCAGAACAGTGGACAGTGACGGTAAGAACAATCAGACGGTAACGATCCGTGTGACGGCAGAACATCTGAAAGATCTGAGCAAGTTGAACCTGACGCAGAGCGGCGGTATCATCCAGATCGCAAAACAGAATTATTATTTCAAGGAGTGGACCTACAGCTATACGGAAGGTTCGCCCTATGCGGAATATACCATTACGCTGGATGACGAGAAGAACCTGGATGCGAAGGGCAATGTGCGTATCGTGCCGGAAGGTGCCAGAGAGAAGGAGGCTTCCATCGGTACGGCGGTGAACTATCAGGGTATCCCGTATTATCTGTCCCAGATGAATGAGTGGGTGCGTCTGTATTCGCAGGCGGCCAACGATATCGTGCAGGGCGGCGTGTTGGACGATGACAGTGACGGACATGCCTTGTTTACCGGTACGCATCCGGTGGAAGGACGGGATCTGTTGCGCACCAAAACGGACCGTGTGGATGGCAGGGATGCCGCTGGTGAGACGGTGCGTTATACGGTGACGGATTTTGCGGGCAGTACGCGAACACTGGAACTGGACGGCACGGCAACCTTCAAGCTGGGGGTGAAGACAGCGACTGCCGGAGGTTCGATCCTGAAGGACGAGAACGGTGTAAGCTATGAAGTGACGGCACTGGCAGGCAATACCTATACACTGACGGATAAAGACGGCAATACAAAGACACTCACGGTAGACGGCACGGATGGTGCGATGAACACCGGTGACAGCTACTATATGACGCAGGGCGGCAACTTTACGGTCAATTCCGAACTGGAAAATCCGGACAAGGGAGCAAGCTATCTGGCCACCCGCAGCGAGATGAGCCAGGTGAGCGACGGTGTGGAAAAGAACGATATCGTGAAGTCGCTGATCAAGCTGCGGACGGATACCTCGATGATGAGCTTCCGCGGATGTGCGGCAGACCAGTATCTGGTGAATATCCTGGGGGATGTGGCGCTGAACTCCCAGAGAGCGCAGGTCTTTACCGAGAACTACACTTATATGCAGAAGAATATCCAGAACCAGCGCTATTCCGTAAGTGGTGTCGATAACGATGAGGAAGCAGTGAACCTGAGTAAGTTCCAGCAGCAGTACAACATCGCATCCAAGATGATCCAGGTGCTGAAGGAAGTGTACGACAGGCTGATCCTGCAGACGGGGGTATAAAGTATGAGAATAACCAATAAAGTAATGCAGAACAACGCATTGGCAAACATCAATAAAAATAAGGTGATGCAGGACAGCCTGAACAACCAGCTGGCTACCGGCAAAAAGATCATGCGTCCCTCCGAGGATCCGGTGGTGGCGATCCGTGCGCTGCGTCTGCGTACCGACTTGTCCCAGATCCAGCAGTTCTATAAAAAGAACATTCCGGATGCGCAGTCCTGGTTGGAACTGACCGAGACCGCCATCAAAACGACGGTTTCCGTAGTAAAAAGTATGATCAGCGAATGTGAGCGCGGAGCTTCGGATTCTTTGGAAACTACCGATCGCGAAAAGATCATCGACAGTCTGCGTGCGCTGCGGGACGAAGCCTACAAGACCGGGGATGCGGATTATGCCGGACGCTATATCTTCACCGGTTACCGTACCGATACCTCCCTGACCTTTTCGGAGCCGACGGACAAGACCTATCAGATCACCGAAGCCTTTGAATTCAGTGATCTGGAGGAAATGACCAGCGTAAATAACGGGGATGCCACGGTGAGCCTGTTTGATATCACGGAAGCGAATTATGACAGCGTGGATATCAAGGAGCAGCAGATCACGACATCTACTTATTACCGTTTCCGGCTGGCGTATGACGGACTGGACAAGGAAGTGCCGACGGAGGATCTGGACGGCAATCCGCTGACCGGAGCCATCACGATCCGCCAGAAGGACAGTGATCCCACGGCATCCGGCTATACACCGGTGCTGATGAACGATGCGGCAGAGGCATACCGTCAGGCAGCGGCAGATGATGATGCGGTGTTCTTTGTGCCGTCTTCCGGAGAACTGGTGATGGGCAAAAATGTGTTCAATGCAATGAATAACGGCGAGAGCTACAACATCACCTACAACAAGAGCAGTTGGGCGGGAACGGATCTGCGGCCGGAGCATTATTTCTACTGCGAATCCCATAACGACCAGGATCTGAATGTAAAGTACAATCCCACCTACTTAAACGGTAACGCGTCTCCGGATCAGAAGATCGAGTATCAGGTGGGCTTTGACCAGCAGGTACAGGTCAACACCTATGCATGTGATGTGTATAAGCACGATATCAGCCGTGATGTGGACGAGATCATCGATCTGGCGGAGACAGTGACCAAAGTGGAAGAGATGGTGAAGCGCCTGGAAGAGATGCAGAAAGACCCGGCGAAGAACCAGGATCATATCGAACTGCAGATGGCGGCGGCCAAGAAGAGCGAGACTTATCTAAAGGATCAGTTGCAGAAGCGTTTCAGCAAATACATTACCAAGACCCAGGGGTATCTGGATGATGTAGACGAGGCACTGACCATCGTGGGTAATCGTTCCAAGCGCGTCTCGCTGGCAGAGAACCGTTTGAATGATCAGGAAACCAGCTTTATGACACTGCAGTCCAACAATGAAGATGCGGACGCAACGGAAGTGGCGGTGAAGCTGTCCAGTGCGGAAGTTTCCTATGAAGCGGCACTGATGGCGACCGGCAAGATGATCCAGAACACCCTGCTGAATTACCTGTAATTATATATAATATACAAAATTATACTTGTATGCGCTTGTTGATTAGTATATAATATACTATAACTACGGCGAGGGCCGAAGGAGGTAGAACGACAGGTTAGCAGACAACAGAAAAGGAGATATGGGGTATGGTTATCAAGACGAGGATTTTTGGAGAGGTTACCATCGATGATGACAAAATGATCAGTTTTCCGAACGGTATCGTGGGATTTCCGGAACTGACGGATTTTGCGCTGATCCATGATGCGGAAAAAGGCAACCAGGGCGGCATCCGTTGGCTGCAGAGCGTACAGGAACCGAATTTTGCAATGCCGGTAGTGGATCCGTTGGTGATCCGCACGGATTACAATCCCAGTGTGGATGATGAACTGCTCAAAGTGATCGGTGAGGGCGAAGACCTGCTGGTACTGGTGACGATCACCGTGCCTAACGATCTGAAGAAGATGAGCATCAACCTGAAAGCGCCACTGGTGGTGAATGTGGAAACCCGTAAAGCGGTACAGGTGATCCTGGAAGAAGACTTCCCGGTGAAGTTCCAGATCTATGACATCCTAAAGGCAAATCAGGAAGCGGCGAAGAAAGAAGGATAATATAAGTATCACCTATTTCCTGGCTTCCTCCTGGGGGGAAGCTGGCAGCGAAGCTGACTGATGAGGGGTTTCGTGAAAGAATTAGGAGAAAAAATTAAAGAAAGAGGTGAGGAACATGCTCGCATTGTCCCGCAAAAAAGGCGAGGCACTGGTGATCGGCAATAATATCGAGATCACGATCCTGGAAGTGAAAGGGGATCAGATCAAGATCGGTATCAAAGCCCCCAAGGAAGTGCCTATTTACCGGAAGGAAGTCTACGAGCAGATCCAGCAGTCCAATAAAGAGGCGATGGCGGATCAGACACCGGAAGCGATCAGCAAACTTTTTAATAATTAAGAAAAATAAATAGGTATTACCCTAAAGTTATCTCTTATGTCGTCCGATATAAGAGATAACTTATATTAGCAGCATTTCTGTGAGAAAGACACAAAAGAGGCTGGAGATAGCAAAAGTCACACGGAGGTGATCAACATGGCAGGAATAGAACCAATTAACAGTGCAATGAGTTATACCATGGCGCAGCCGGTAGCAAAAGCTGCCGAAGCGCAGAATGCCACGACGGAGTTCAGGGAAGGACAGCCGATGGAGGCCAACGCACCGCAGGTGGATGCGAAAACCATTTCGATGGCCAAAACGCAGAAGGAAGAGGACAGCGAAGCTAAGGATAACGGCGAGAGCAAACAGCAGCAGGCTCCGATGAATGATGAGTCCATCAAGCAGGCAATGAAGGAGCTGGCGAAGAAGCAGGCAAACTTTACGTCTGAGTTCGGAATTCATGAAAAAACGCACCGAGTGACAGTAAAAATTGTGGATAAGACTACCAAGGAAGTGATCAAGGAACTGCCGCCGGAGAAGACGCTGGATATGATCGCCAAGATGTGGGAGTATGCAGGACTGATCGTTGATGAGAAGCGATAAGGAGATTGCTTTGGGAAAGAGTACAAGGAGGTAAAGGGTATGGGATCGGATCTGATCAGAATGACAGGTATGGTCTCCGGTATGGATACCGAGAGCATCATCAAAGCCTACACATCCAAAACGGAAGCAAAACTGAAAAAAGCACGTAACAGTAAGACGCTGAATACCTGGACGCAGGATGCGTGGAAGGATATGAACAGTAAGATTTATTCGTTCTATTCCAAAACGCTTTCGACGGCCCGTTTTTCGGCAAATTACAAAAAGCTGAAGACCACTACGTCTAACAGTGCATTATCCGTAACGGCCGGAGAAAATGCGGCTGCAGGTGTGCAGAATGCACAGATCAAATCGGCAGCAGCAGCGGCTTATATGACAGGTAGCAAAGTAAAGACTACGGACGGAGAAACACTGAAAGGGAGCGATACCCTGGATAAGCTGGGCTTTGGCGAGGAAACCACATTGACCGTGAAGAAGGGGGACGGCTCGACAAAAGACATTACCGTATCCGGCAGCATGACGATGGATGATTTTACTAAACAGCTGCGAGATGCCGGATTGAATGCTAATTTTGACGAGGATAACCAGCGCCTGTTTATCAGTGCGAAGAGTACCGGCAAGGACAGTGATTTTGATTTTGTTGTTAAGAATCCGCCAAACAGCAGTAACCGTGCGATGAATAATAATCTATCCAGACTGGGACTGCTTACGCAGGAAGATGCACAGTTGTATGTGGATTATTATAATAACGCAAATGGCACTAACAAAACGGCGAAAGATTTCGGCTGGGATGCATCTGCCAGCAAGATTGACGGCGCCAATGCGAAACTGGTACTGAACGGCGCAGAGTTTGAGTCACAGTCCAATACATTCAGAATCAATGGCAGTACCTATACGATTAATCATGTACCGTCGGATCCGAATGAAAATATTACCATCAATACAGCGACGGACTATGATGGTGTATATGATGCGGTAAAGAGTGTACTGAAAGAATACAATTCACTCATTAATGAGATGACAAAGCTTTATAATGCAGATTCATCCAAGGGATATGACCCCTTGACGGATGAGCAGAAAGAGGCAATGAGTGAAAAAGAAGTAGAGGAATGGGAGAAGAAGATCAAAGATTCCCTGCTTCGTAATGATGATAATCTTTCCGGCGTGATCGAGGCCCTGACCAGTTCTACCTATGGCAGTTTTGAAGTGAAGGGCAAACAGATGACTCTGGCGGATTTCGGTATCGCTACGCAGGACTATTTTACTGCGGAAAAAAATGAGAGAAACGCACTGCATATTGACGGGGATCCGGATGATGATGTATCGGCGGATAAAACGGATAAGTTAAAGGCGATGATCGCATCGGATCCGGAGGCCGTGACAGAGTTTTTCCAGAAATTTGCCGCTAAGATGTATGATAACCTCTACAGTAAGATGGGATCATCCAGTATGAGCAGCATTTATAAGGTATATAATGATAAGCAGCTGAAGGAAGAATCTACCAGCTGGGATACCAAGATACTGGAACTGGAGGATCGCATCACGGCAATCGAAGATAAATGGTACAGCAGGTTCAGTAAGATGGAATCCAAACTGGCAAAGATGCAGAAAAACCAGACAGCAGTCAGCGGGTTCTTCAGTTAAAAGTGTTGTATTACAATAAACACGGGGCAGGTGGAACATCCTGCCCTGTGAAATAAATGAGAATGGAGAAGGGGTGTTATGGCAAACAATCCGTATGCACAGTATGAAAGGAATAAGATCATGACTGCAACACCGGCAGAACTGACACTGATGCTTTATGAGGGAGCTATCAAGTTCGGAAATATTGCCATCAAGGCGATTGAGGAAGGAGATACCCAAAAGGCGCATATTAATATCGTGAAGGTGGAGAAGATCATTGATGAATTCCGCCGTACGCTGGATTTTAAATATCCGGTAGCGCAGGATTTTGAGAATATCTACAGTTATCTGAGTAAGCGATTGGTGGAAGCCAATATGAAGAAAGATAAAGAGATCATGGAGGAAGTGGTAAAACATCTCCGTTCGGTACGTGATACCTGGAAAGAAGTAATGCGTATCGCAAAACAGCAGCAGCCACAGTAAGCCTTAAGACAGTATGCAGCACAGTAAACTTTAAATCAGTATGCAGCGCATGGCGCTGCATACTTTGTATAAACCACTATTTTATCATGGCTTCCCCTGGGGGGGGAAGCTGTCAGCGTAACTGACGGATGAGGGAGGATTGATATGGAACAGTACTTAGACGCAATGATCCAGTCTATGAATGAAAAATCCGATTGCCTGAAACAGCTGCTGGATATGACGGCGGAGCAGGAAAAGGCTTTGGCGAAAGAGAACATAGACTGGGATACTTTTGACCGGCTGATCGATGAAAAAGAAACTGTGATCGACCGGCTCGGACAGCTGGATGACGGCTTTCAGGTGGTGTTTGATAAGATCCGGGATGAACTGGAAGGAAAAAAAGCGCTTTATAAAGACCGGATCGCAAAGCTTCAGGGGCAGATACGTGTGGTGACCGATCAGAGCAATGCCCTGATCGCGGCAGAGCAGAAGAACAAAGAACTGATGGAAAATGCAACTTCCATTGAACGTAAACGCATCCGGCAGACCAGAGCAAACGCAAAGGTTGCTTCGAACTATTATAATAATATGAATCGTATCAATTATATCGATCCGCAGCTGATGGATAAGAAAAAGTAGAAATGATTCCCAAAAATCACTTGGCATTTAAAGAAAAGTATGTTAATATTTAACTATCAGCACGAAAGCTGACGGACATTTGAAAAAAATGTAAAAATTTTCAGATCAGGTATTAAGTATTGGGAGATCTCTTCCGATACATATAATACAAGCGGGGTAGAACCCCAAAAACCAATCACGTGGCAAGGAAGCCACATCAAAACAATTCAAGGAGGAATGAGTTATGGTAGTACAGCACAATTTAAGAGCAATGAACAGCAACAGACAGTTAGGTCTTACGACCAGCGCGCAGGCGAAGTCCACTGAGAAGTTGTCTTCCGGTTATCGCGTAAACCGTGCAGCAGATGATGCAGCAGGTTTGGCTATCTCCGAAAAGATGAGACGTCAGGTTAAGGGGCTTACCCAGGCTTCCCGTAATGCACAGGATGGTATTTCCGCAGTGCAGACCGCAGAAGGTGCATTGACTGAAGTGCACGATATGCTGCAGAGAATGAACGTTCTTGCTAACCAGGCTTCCAACGGAACCAATACTTCTACTGACCGTGCATACCTTCAGCAGGAGTTCAAGGCTCTTCAGAGCGAGATCGACCGTGTAGCCAGCACCACTACTTTCAACGAGAAGAATCTGCTTACAGGTTCCTTCAGCGATGTAAAGCTTCAGGTAGGTGCAGAGGCTGGCCAGTTCATCACCGTTAAGATTCAGGCTATGAAGGCTTCCAATCTGGGTGTTGCATCGACCGGTACCAACAAGGTTAGCATTTCTACTTCTGCAAGTGCACAGACCGCAATCTCCAGCGTTAAAGAAGCACTCAAGAGTGTTTCCTCTATGAGAGCTGATCTCGGTGCTGTTCAGAACCGTCTGGAGCACACCATCAAGAATCTGGATAACGTAGTTGAGAATACTACCGCAGCAGAGAGCCAGATCAGAGATACCGATATGGCTACAGAGATGGTTGCTTACAGCAACAACAACATTCTGGCTCAGGCTGGTACGTCTATGTTGGCACAGTCCAATCAGGCAAACCAAAGCGTTCTGTCGCTGCTTGGCTAATTGGGAATGTTGCAGATTGTATCATTCAATTGCTCATCGAAAGGCCGTCCGAATGGACGGCCTTTTATTGTAGATGTGTGGTTTTTACGGGCAATTTATGGTATACTTAAATCTGTGAGATATTGGGGGTACGGTAATGGATAAAGAGAACTATGATGCGCTTGTGGTAGTGACATCAAAAGATTTCGATCGTATGCATATGCATCACCGGCGGATTGCGGAAGATCTTCCTGTGCGAAGGGTTTTGTTCTGCGGAAATGAAGCAACCGGAAAAGCTTTGCAGCGCGAGATCGAAGAGGGTGTCTTCCGGGGCTGTGAAGACCGGGTTGGTTTTATTGCCGAAGACGAGATCCTATCCATTGCGGAGGTACGAAGTCTGTGGGAAAGCCTGGAAAGAGAATACCTGCCGGAAGAAGAACGAAATAAGGTAGGGGTGGGCTGGTATTATCAGCAGTTTATTAAATATGCGTATTCCTTTATTTGCAAAGACAGGTTTTATCTGGCCTGGGACGGGGATACGGTTCCTTGCAAAAAGTTTTCAATGTTTTCCGAAAACGGCGTTCCATATTTTGATTATAAGAGAGAAGAACACCAAGAGTATTTTGTTACTATGGAGAGATTGCTGGGACTAAAAAAAGTCATGGCGCCCTCATTTATTGCAGAACACATGCTTTTCCGGTGTGATATTGTCCAAGAGCTGCTTCGCGAGATCGAGGCGAATCCGCAGATCCGGGGGACGATTTGGTGGGAAAAGATCCTTTATTCCATAAGACCGGAAAAACTGTTTCAAAACAGTTTCAGCGAGTTTGAAACCTATGGTACCTATACGGCATTGCGGCATTTGGATGAATACAGGCTGCGGGAGTGGCATTCCTTGCGTTACGCCGGTTTTTTCTTTGAGATCGATCAGGTGGAGGAAAAGGACTGGATATGGCTGGGAAAGGATTTTGGAGCCATCTCTTTTGAGAAGGGACATCAGGTCCGGCCGGATACCGCAAATCTGATGAATAATCCCAGATATCAGGAAAAACTGAGTGCGCGTCAGGTGTTGGAGATCGTGCAGGAAGAGTTTGAAGAAGACAGTCTGCGTGAGATCTGGGATCAATAATAACTACGGCAGATGCTTAAGCGAGGCAGAGATTATGAAGTATTCCCGAGAGTTCTTTTATGATGAAGTAAAAGAAGGGTTTTATATCAGCAGCATAATGAAGAGCGTGAGAGCGGCACAGCTGGATGTGCTGGATCAGATTGCTGCGGTATGCGAGAGGCATAATATCAAATGGTTTGCAGACTGCGGAACGCTGTTGGGAGCGGTTCGTCATGGGGGATATATACCATGGGACGACGATCTGGACATTTGTATGCTCCGGGCGGATTATACACGCTTTCATCAGTATGTTCAGGACGAATTGCCCGAAGGCTATCTGGTTCGGACTCATGAGAACGGAGAACTCTGGCAGATCAAGTCGCATATTGTGAATCGCAGTAAGATGACGCTGGAAAGAAAAGAGTTTGAAGCGACACAGGGCTGTCCGTTTTGCACGGGCGTGGATATCTTTGTTTTGGATTATCTGGCACCCAATCCGGGTGAAGAAGAGGTACGGAAAAAACTGATCCAGTCGGCATTGGCGATCGCAGATAACGGCAGTGCTGAAGAAACCTTTACGGATGATGTGATGGAACTGCTGAAGATGGTAGAGGAAACATGCGGTGTTACGCTGGATCATAGCACACATTTGCGAAGACAGATGTACGGACTGGCGGAAAAACTGGCAGCACTGTATCCGGAGGAAGGCGCCAAGGAAGTAGCGCTGATGCCATTTTGGTCTTATTACAATACACACAGATATCCGATCGAGTGCGTAAATAATATTACACAGATTCCGTTTGAAGACCGTATGATCAATGTACCGGCGGGATATGATCAGGTGTTGAAGATCGAGTACGGGGATTACCTGCGTGTGGTGAGAGGCGGAGGAATGCATGATTATCCGATCTTTCAGAATCAGGTGGAAGAACTGGCAGCGATCGTAGAGATGCCGGATCTGTTTGAGTATATCTTTGACGAAAAGGATCTGATCACGGAGCGTGAGCCAAAGCCGCTGCGGTTACGGGAAAAAAGTTTAAAGATCTGCGAACTGTTAGAACAGGTACAGAAGCATATCTCCGGGGCAATGGAGATGTTTTCGACCGAAGAAGTGATCACGATGCTGGAACAATGTCAGGATAGTGCGATTCAGATCGGAAATGAGATCGAGCAGACCTACGGGGAAGGGTTTGCTACGGTTTCGCATATCGAAAGATACTGCGAAAAACTGTATGAGATCTCACAGATATTGTATGGTGAGGAAGGGGAACTTTCGGAAAGTCTGGGGGATTTGGCAGAAATACTCCGTAATATCCGTGGCAGTATTATGACTGATCTGCGGGACCGGAAAACCATATTGTTTTTGCCGTTTCGTGACCGCTATTGGGATAGCTTTGCACCGATGTACCAAAAGGCGTCGGAAGATCCGGACAATGATGTGTATGTGATGCCGCTGCCGTATTATGACAGGGATTTTTTGGGCAAATTAGGCGACCTGCATTATGAGATTTCCGGTTATCCTAAGGATGTCAGATTGCTGGATTACCGAAACTATGATATTAAAGAACACCATCCGGATGTGATCTATACCCAGTATGCTTATGATCTGTTCCATTTCAGCATCACATTGCCGTCGCAGTATTATACTTCGGAATTGAAAAAGTATACGGAAGAATTGATCTATGTTCCGTACTTTAGGATCGGGGCGTTTGAAAACAGTGATGAGAAATTCCGGCAGACAACACGGTACTTTGTAAAGATACCGGGGCTGATGCATGCGGATAAAGTATTGGTGGAATCGGAACAGATGCGGGATCTGTATATCAGCGAACTAACATCTTTTTGCGGAGAAGAAACCAAAGCAATCTGGGAGAAAAAGATCACGCAGTATACGGAGGAACAGACGGCGGATACCGATAAAAATTTGATTCCCGAGAAATGGAAAGCCCTGCTGTCGGATGCAAACGGAAAGAAGAAAAAAACGGTATTGTATATGGTAACAGTCAGTTCTCTGTACCGTTATCGCCGACAAATGACGGAAAAGATCGAGCGTGTCTTACAGATGTTTTATGAACGGCGGGATCAGGTGGCCTTGGTATTTCGTCCGCATCCTGCGATTCAATATTCCATGGATCTCTTTGACCGGGATACTTGGCTGGATTATCAAAAGATCGTAGCGGAATACCGAAGAGCCGGCTGGGGCGTACTGGATGAAAGCGAAGATGCAACGGATGCGATCGCAGTTGCCGATGCGTATTACGGCGATGCGGATGTAGTGATGCATAAATGCAGGAATATGGGCAAACCGGTTATGATCGGAGATCCGATGATACCGTAGTGTGTGGGCAGGTGACGGATGAAAAGTATAAGCGTGGTAATACCTTGTTATAATGCGGCAAACTATATCGATCGCTGTATGGATTCGGTGGTAGCGCAGACGATGGGATTGGACGGACTGGAGATCATTTTGGTCAATGATGCTTCTGCGGATGATACCATCGGTAAACTGCTGGAGTGGGAAGAAAAATATCCGGAGCAGGTGCTGGTGGTGGATTGCGAGGAGAATAACGGATGCGGAGGCGCCAGAAATGTCGGTATCCAATATGCATCCGGCGAATATCTCTTTTTCCTGGATGCCGATGACTGGATCGAACCGGATGCATTGGAACAGCTGTTATTCTGTTCCGATGGCAACAGGTATGATATCGTCAGCGGAAAAATGATCTTTGACCGGCCGGATGATCAGACCGATCTGCAGGAGATCCGAAACTATGAGGCGTTACATCGCTGTGATCAGAGGTATCAGGCGAAGAAGGTAAATGATCTGTATGTCTGGGAACAAAGGCGCATGAACGAGGGAAATGTCGGAGGAATGCCGACTTCCGTCGGCGCACTGTATCGGAGAAAAAGGATTATCGATCACGAATTGTTTTTCCCGGAGAAAGTAGATTATGAAGATAATTTCTGGAAAGATACACTGAAGATTTATTTCCCGAATATGTATGTGATGGATAAAGTGATCTACCATTATTGCTATAATGAGGATTCCATAACGCAAAAGCGTAATTCGATCAAACTGGATAATCGTCTGTTTATGGAATTGAATATTCTGGAATATTATAAGCAGACGGGAGCGTATGAATATTATCAGGAGGATCTGGAGAGTAATTTTATCCGGCGATTCTACCTGAATACGATTTTTGTGATCTTCACCAATTATGATTATATTCCGGATATCATTAATTATCTGCGAAAGACTGTAAAGAGACTGTTTCCGGATTATGAAAAAAACTACCTTATGAATACGCTGAATGCAAGAGAACAGATGCTGATCCGCCTGCTGCAAACCGATGCGGATATAGAGATGGATGAAATGATAAAAATACGCTCGGAATATCTGCAACTGCTTCGGGCAGAATAGGAAGGAGAGGGATCGTGGAAAACGGACCGGAAGAACTGTATCGCCGCATCGCAGCTTTGGAAGAAGAAAATGCACAGTTGCGTGACTGGCAAAAGCAGATGAATATGCTCTGCTCACAAATGCTGGATATGCTGGAAAAGCAGAAGACAGATCTGGAGGAAAAGAGCGGGAGGATGGAGGAACTGTGGAGGTTCGAATCGATCAATCGATGGCGGATCGACAGTCTTCCTTATGAGTTGCGGGATCCGGATTTTCAGCCGGAAGTATTTAAACCGCATTTTCTGACATCTCGGGAAACCAGAAGGCTGATCCGGGAGGAACACCGATCCATTGCCAGACTGGGAGACGGTGAGTTTGCGGCGATCGCGGGAAGGCAGCGCTGGAATTTTCAGGGACAATCCGAGTTGCTGGGCAAACGGCTGAAGGAAGTACTTCAAAGTAACCGGGAGGATCTGCTGATCGGATTGAATCCGACTTTTTATATGGATCTGAGCAGCCTGCCCGAATTGGATGCGGATGGAGTCAGAGCGTATATGCGCCCCGAAGTGCGCAGACAGCATGCGGCTTTGCTGGATCGTGATCGCTATTATGCGGATGCGCTTTTCCATAATATGTATTCGGAACAGGATGTTGCAGAGATAAAGAGTATCTGGCAGGGGCGGGATTGTGTTATCATCGAAGGGGTACATACCGGAAGCGGCGTAGGGAACGATCTGTTTGCGGGATGTCACAGTATAAAGCGTATCCTGTGTCCTGCGGAAAATGCGTTTGACCGTTATGATGAGATATTGAGTGCGGCTTCGGAACAGAGCAGGGACAGCCTGATGCTGCTGGCGTTGGGACCGACCGCTACGGTTCTGGCGTATGATCTGTGTTGCAGGGGGTATCAGGCAGTGGATATCGGGCATACGGATCTGATCTATGAAAAATACCGAGGCGGGCTGCAGGACCTGTATCAGGTGAAGATACCGTATAAGTATTGCAGTGCGGATGAGCGGATCAAAGGCCGTGAGATACCGGGGATCGAGGAGCCGGAGTATCTGCAGCAGGTGATCGCGCGTATCGTGTAGAATTACG
>JAFXQR010000201.1 GCA_017526985.1 Lachnospiraceae bacterium | reverse complement strand
TCGGAGGTGATATTGAGTATGGCGAAGATTAGAAATTCAAACCCGAAACAAAGTGGTGGTGGCTACGAGAGACTTGTTGGCGATAAAGATATGGCTTCTATTTTTACAAAAGCACAGTCAACTGTCATCTCAAACGGAACTGAACTGGAAAAGATTATCAGTAACCGTTCCAATACAATAACCGATTTAGATGCTTTCATTGATAATTGTGATAACGGTACTGTAGCAGACGGTTCGTATCTTTGCACTAAAAAGGTTGTAAAGGCTTCCAGTTATAAACTCGCAGGTCACGAACCTGATTTTATTGCGTTTACAGTCAACAAAGCAAAGAATATATGCTATGTGGTTGAACTGAAGGACGGTGATGCTTTTGATACAAAGAAATCATTAGCCGAAAAAGAGATGTTGGAACTGTTTGTTAATCATCTCGCTCCGAAGATTCCGTTCAGAACAAAGTTTTATATCTGTTGCTTTAATCAGTCTGATAAAGACAAGATTGTTACAGGTTTCAAGAATGTCTTCACAATAGACGAGGTTATGACAGGTAAAGAGTTCTGTGATATTCTCGGTATTGATTATGACGCTATCGTAAAGATGCGTAGAGATGATACCTCTGATAATTTCAAATATGTTGTTGAGAAGATGTTTGAAATTAAGGAAGTTCGTTCACAGTTTTCACAGAAACAGCGTAAGCATATTCCTGAAAACGACTTCTACGATACAGATGGTATCGGAGAGGAAGATGATTAAGACCATGAAGAAAAAGAACGATAAAAAGGAAATCAAATATCTGAATGTCTGTATGGACAAGGCTCTCCACGAGGAATTTGAAGCGTTCTGCAAGGCTCACGGCATGAGCAAGGTTGGAGCGACAGAGCAGGCCATCAGACAGTATATGGATAAGATGAACAAGGCATTGAAGAATGTGAAGTAAAAAAATAAAGCACCCTTTTCTCTTGGTTGAGAATTGGGTGCTTTTTGATTTAGGTTGCTATCGGCTTAACTTATTAGCATTGAGGGTGCTACCCCTGGGTTTTTCTATTCCGCTTCCGCTTGTTGCAAAAACAGCATATATTTATAGTTGGTGTAAAATAATATTTTTCATATAAACATAACAAATAGTTTTCTGTTTTTTAGGAGAAAATATTATGGTACCGGAATGGCTTACAAAAATACAAAATGAGAGTGGAGCAACAGAGAATCTGCCATTATTTGCGGATGACGAAGAAGATGTTCTGGTGGCAGGGTATACCTGCATCAAAACGCTGTTCGGTGCAGATATTGCATACCGGCAGATTAAGGAAGACCTGCTTGCAAGGTACGAAGATATGAAGCAAAAGTATATTCTGGACAACCGAAAATTCCTTCCGGCTTTGTGGGTATCGTTTTTTGACGGTATCGGCCTAACCTATGAGCACAACACCAGGGTGTTCTCCGTGAATGGGGCTGATTTTGTGCCGGATTACTATTTTCCGCAGATGGACTGCTATTTTAAGCTGGAGGATAAAGAAAAAGCTGCATCCTACCGGACTTCCGAATTTGTCCGTGGTGTGGATGGATTTTCTCTTCTGGTCGCTTTTGGAGACCCGCACGAGATGAATACTATATTGATCTGTGAATATGCAGCCGGAGACAAAACCAGGAAAGGCTGGACAAAGGCTCTGTTTGCAAAGAGCTCCATATCTAAAAGCCAGAGGGGACTGTATGTTCACGGGGATATTATGAACGAGTTCTACAAATCGATCGAGAAAGTCGGGTATACGAAGGACGACGGTTTTCATACAATCTCCGCAGCAACCCTGTGGATGAAAGATGGAATTACGGCTTGGTATACGGAATACCGCAAAAAAGATATCCTGGATACCTACAGCAACGATGATCTGGCAATGGAGATCGGTGGGCATTATTACATCCACAGCGACTTTCGTGATAAAGACCTGGTAAAGGAGTTTGGCGCACGCTGGGATGCGGATGTGGAGCTCTGGTATTTTGACAGCTTAAATATCCGAAATCGCTGCTGTGAAGAGCTGAAAGAAGTAGAAGCACAGCGGGCAAGAGAACACGAAGAGCGCCGGCAGACCGGCTTATCCCTTATCATGGACAGCTTAAAGAAAGCCGGATACGAAAACCTTGTGACACAGAAAGAAAAAGATGCTCTGATCGATCAGGTATGGAGACGGTATCGTGACGAATACCGGTTTACCAAGAAAGAAGTAAAACAGTTTGTTACTGAATACTATAGTGAGGAGAGAGAATAATATGCTGCGACAGGATGCTGTTGCATACAAGAAAGAAGTGCATTAAAGAGGAATTATGATACAGGGTGAAACGATAACAAATAAACCAAAATTGGTCATGCCGATCGGGCTTCCCGGATGTGGAAAGTCCACCTGGGCAAAAGAAATGGTAGAAAAAGAAGATTATGTGATCCATTCTTCCGACCAGATCCGTCTGGAACTTGGAACGACAGCGGACGATCCGCATAAAAATGACCAAAAAGCGTTTCAGATCATGCGCGAGCGGATCAAAAAAGATCTTTTGGCCGGAAAGAACTGTATCTATGATGCTACAAATATGAGCCGGAAAAATCGCAGACAGTTTCTGGAAGAGCTGACGCATATTCCGTGCGAGAAAGAAGCATTGCTGTTTTTGATACCGGCCAGCGTCTGCAAAGAGCGCAACAGCCACAGAGAGGGCTTTGCCAGAGTGCCGGATTTCGTTTACAACCGTATGCTCAAAGCATTCAATGTGCCAGACAAACATTATGACGGGTTCGATACGATCGATTTCATTGCCTATGAAGGTGATTTTTCCATTCCGGATTACGATCGTCTGGATGATTTTTCGCAGGATAATCCGCATCACGCAGAGAGTCTTGGAGACCACATGCGTCTTGCTGCTGCGAATGTGCATATGATCATGGGGTCCCCGGACCGTTATGATCCGGACAGTGTTTACAACCCGGAAAATCTTGCTTATATTGCTAAATATCATGATATCGGTAAGTTCCACACGAAAGATTTTCATAATAGCAAAGGGGAACCGTCGGAAGAGGCACATTTTTATGGACATGATAATGTCGGTGCCTATATGTATCTGCTCAAGTGGCTGAAAGAGACTCCGGTTTCCTTCCGGAGGGAGACTTTTGAGACAGCACTTACAGTAGCAAATGCGATCAACTGGCATATGGCTCCGCATACCATTTGGAAACAATCAGAACGCCGGCAGAAATTTGACCGTGAGCATCTGGATCCGGAGCTGGTAAAAGCCATTGATGTTTTACATGAGGCGGATAAAAGAGCGTCCATTCCAATGGAGGAAGAGCAGGATTTGGAAAACGAAGATCCTGAGAAGGTGTGAAATTTTATTTTTCATATAATAGAGATATGATGAACTCATGATCATATAGCGCAAATCCGCCATGGCAGTCCTGTTGCGCAAAACGGCTTGTCTTTGTGCCAATCATAGGTAGAGCAGGACTGTAGCTGATAATGCTGCATTATCTGAACATAAGAACACAGTGCGTCCCCGTAGGTATGAAAGCAGCAGCGGGGACTCCTTTTTTTTCTTCAGAGGTAAAAAAGGGTGGATACCGAGACAAAAGAATGGGGTAAAATCCGAGAATGATCGGCACGCTTCTTCCAAAGAGGTGTGCTTTTTCGTTAGATATTATTTTTCATATACTCTTGCAGAGGGGAGGATGATTACTATGACTTTTATTTTGATATCAAAGGCGACACCGCTCATCATATCTGCTGTGGTCTTTGTAGCTGCAGCCATCTTTTTTGTGGAAGCAGACCTGGCAACACAGGAGGGAACAAAGAATATTTATTTCTGCAAGGGCAGGATCAACGGGAAGCATACGAAAACCACATTCCGCAATAAGACCATTTATTCCTATCCGGTGGAATACTGCGTCAACGGGATACGGAAGAACGGATATATCCACCTGCAGAAGCCCAGCTATCGAGAAAAAGATCCGGTGGATGTGATCGTGGATCTGAATACCATGCGGATCCTGCGGGATGCAGCATAAATAGTAACAAAGAAGAGCGGCTTTGGGGGCCGCCCTTTTTCGTTTTGGATGAGTGGATGGCAACTTTTATTGCCATTTGTTTCTGTTCTCAATGGTTAATGTATCCGAATTCATCCATTTTTCCGCTTTTTCATATATATTTAGAAAATCTTTTTATAAAACGGAGGTAACATGATGCTTTTCGGGATTGAAAAAGGAATTTTCTGTCAGCAGGTCAACTGCCAGAATGTGATGGGAGCCGGGCTTGCAAAGGCGATTATGAAAGAGTACCCTATTGTGGCAGAAATGTATCATAAAGCATTTGAGAAGAACGCCAAAGAGGAATTATTTGGCAGGATCCAGATGGTGCAGGTGGGACCGGATCTGTGGGTGGCAAATCTGTTTACCCAGTTTTCCTACGGAAACCCGGCCAAAAGCGGAAAGATCTACACAGATGTGGATAAACTGGTTCTGGCAATTCGTGGGATACTGCGAAATCCGGATTTCGGTACGACTCCGGTTTATGTACCCTATGGGATCGGCTGCGGTTTTGGCGGAGAAGATTGGAAAAATATTGAAGACCGGCTTTTAAATCTTGACCGTACAGACCGACTGGTCATTTGGGATACCAGAAACTGTCGGGAATTCGTGCCTAAGATCGAAGATCCGGAATTGCCGTAATAGCAGGATCCATAGTTTTTGTAATATTTCATTTTTCATATAAATGTGGAATACCGGGTATATGGTAAAACGGAGGGATGGTATGCGTTATATACTGATGAACAAAAACAAAGAGATCACTTCTTTTGATGTAGGGTCGTCCTATGCATCCGTCTATGTGGTAAGCAATGCAAAGAAATGTGATAGAAAAAGCCTGCCATATGGGTATCTGCTGCACGAGGAAAAAGAAGATATCAACCTTGGGCTTTCCCAGTGGCTGTCGAACCGCAGCGCAGCAGAACATAACAGTCTGGCCGACCGTGTGATCTCGATGCAGCATCTGTACGATCCGAAGGAGTTCGTCCGGCATACCCACGCTGCGTCCTTAAATGATACTTTCTGGGTGCGGGAAGAAACAGAAAAGATCTCCTGGGAGGAGGTATCACTCTATCGGAAGCAGTATAATCCGCTGGTATCGCAGGCGTGTTTAGGCGTTGCAGAGGCAATGCAGCAGATCAAGACGGCTGAGACAGATCTAAGCTGCTGTCCGGAGCTTCTGCACAACGGATCTTTCCCACGGATGTTTCGAAATACAGATGACGGGATCCTGTTCTACAAATCCGGCTCGGATGAAAGCAGGAGCGCCAGATGCGAAGTTTTGTCTGCAGAGATCTCCAAAGCGATGAATAACGGCGCATATTATGTGCCTTATGATTTTACGCAGGAATTCGGCAAAGACCTCTGCTATTGTAAGTGGTTTACGGATGAAAGTACCGGCCTGGTCACACCGTATACGCTGTTAAACGGACGCTATCCGACCATCGGAGAGGTGTTTGAGATGGTACAGAAGTATGGCTGTGAAGCGCAGTACCGCCGTATGCTGGTTTTGGACGCACTGACTTTTAATCGTGACCGGCATCTGAAC
Organism: Lachnospiraceae bacterium; assembly: GCA_017526985.1. Classification (GTDB taxonomy): domain Bacteria; phylum Bacillota; class Clostridia; order Lachnospirales; family Lachnospiraceae; genus NK4A136. The sequence goes on along the minus strand of JAFXQR010000201.1, from coordinate 38,933 downwards.
AATTTCGGCTTCCTTATGGATAACGATACCCTTGAGATCAAGGGTTTTGCACCGTTTTTCGATCAGAATAAATCCTTATTCGGTGATCTCAGAAAAGAAGATTTTGAGCATATAAGCCGGCACATCTATTACCGCAGGCCCAGGATTGGCAGGGATTTTACCGGACTTGGCCGATGGGCGATCACCGAGGAGATTGTCGGGGATCTGGAGACTATGCGAGACTTTTCCTTTACCTTCCGTGGCGACGATACGATGCCGGATTGGATGGTAGAAGGGATTGAAAATACGGTCCGCAGACAGATCGAGGGGCTTTTGGACCTGACGATCCCGGAAAATGAGGTATTCGCAAAGAAGAAGACCGAAGAAGAGTTAATGAAGGAGAAGTACGAGCGTGCGGTTTTCAGAGCAAATACCATAAAGCGTATCCTGGATGCTTTCCTTGCTGCAGAGCCGGACTTGACAGATTATGATACGATAGTACATACGGATGCAGATGCTTATATGGCTTCTACAAAGATTACCGCACATGACGGCAGCGGGGAGATGATCGTGGATACAATGGCGTGGACAGCGGTTTCTTCCGGGAAGGAGTTTGAGCAGGTACTGCAGGATAAGATCTACCAGCTGATCATGACCTTCCAGGGCAGCGAAGAGTAATTTTTACATCCGCTTTTCATATAAGTATGCAACCGTAGTTTACCAGCAGGAGGAATTGGAATGAAAACAGTAAAGATCAGCAAGCAGATGAACAACTATCACTGTTCGGTATATGAAGACGGGAAATATACCGGAACCGGAGCAATCTGCTATTCCAGAGAGCAGGCAGAGAAGTATAAAGAACAGGTGTTGACAAACGGGACTCCGGATCTGTCTGTTCCTTCTCCCGCTACCAGGGAAGAAAAGACAGAAGCTTCTGCAGATCCGGAGAGTACCGATCCGTCGATCGAGATGGAAGACGACGGGCAGATGAGTTTTGTATAGGAGGTATATTATGGAAGTACGAGGGCTGACACGGAGCGATCTGCGTGCAATCGAAGGATAATTATGCTTAAAGGTGTTCGTATTAGGATATATCCTAATAAAACGCAGAAAAAGTTAATATCGAAAACTTTTGGCTGTTGTAGGCTTATCTACAATAAATGTCTTGCTTTGCGTAAAGATACTTATGAGTCTACAAAGGAATTTCTCGGCTACAAGGAAACCAACGCTATGCTTACGGCTTTAAAGAAAGAGGATGATTTTTCTTTTTTAAAGGAAGTAGACTCCATATCTTTACAACAATCCTTACGGGATTTGGATAAAGCATATAAGAACTTTTTCCGTACAAAGGCAGGGTTTCCTAAATTTAAGTCAAAGCATGATCCTTTACGCAATTATCGTACTCAAAATGTAAATAATAGTATTTGTGTTACTTTGGATGGCAAGCATATTAAGTTGCCAAAATTGGGCTATGTAAAGGCTAAATGCTCATACGACCTCACCTCTGCTAAAATCAATAATGCTACGATAGAGCAACTACCAAGTGATAAATACTACTGCGTTCTTAATATCGAAGTAAAGACACCCACATATACTAATGATGGCTGTATGATAGGTATTGACCTTGGTATTAAGGATTTCTATACCGACAGCAATGGTTACAAATGTCCTAACCACAAATGGATTGCTAAATCTATGACTAAACTTCGTAAAGAACAACGGAAACTTTCTAAAATGATAGAAAACCATATTGTAGATTACAAAATCATCAAAGGATATAGGCACCCTATATATGATAAACCGCTATCAGAATGTAGAAATATCCAAAAACAGCGTATCAAGGTAGCAAAGATACAAGAACATATTGTTAACCAAAGAAACGATTTTCTACAAAAAGAGTCAACTAAACTTGTGAGAGAAAACCAAATCATAGGTGTAGAGGACTTAAATATTAGAGGAATGATTCGTAATCATAAGTTAGCAAAATCCATCTCCGATGTATCGTGGTCAAAGTTTGTATCCATGCTCGAATACAAAGCACCTTTGTACGATACAGAGATTGTTAAAGTGCCAAAGTTCTATGCAAGTAGCCAGCTTTGCAACTGTTGTGGCTACCAAAACAAGGAAACTAAAAGTCTTCTTGTTAGAGAATGGACTTGTCCATCTTGCGGTACTTATCACGATAGGGATGTAAACGCTGCTATAAACATATTAAACAAGGCTTTGATAATTAGGAATAAGGTTGCTTAATTTCTTATAAACTACCGTAGGAACTACGGAAAGTTACGCCTGTGGAGTGTATGTAAGTCGCTCTCCTGTCCGTAGGACAGACTTCGGAGTGCAACCGCACGGAGAAGCAGGAATCTCATTAGCTTTAGCTGATGGGTAGTTCAATTTTCTATTTTTCATATAGTCTTAGACATCCATAAGACCGGCGGGTAAAAATAGGAACCTTATGCCATGCATGGGGAGCTAACCGACGGCTTACAATTCAAGAAAGAAGGTAAAGCGTTATGATCAGTATTAAAAGTATCTCGAATATCAACTACGAGGATTACGACAAAATCTTTGCGATCGTTCGGAATATGAAAAACAAGAACGAGCATATCGCACAGGCGAATGTGCTTTCTCCGTCGTACGACCTTTTGAATACCGCAAAGTCCCTGGAAAAAGACGGGATGTGGAATAAAGACACCTTTAATTCCGTCTATGTTCCCCGTTTTATTGAGGAACTTCGCTCTTCCGAGGCGGCAAAAAAAGCATTTGACTATCTGGTTGGTATGGATGCAGAGGGGCACAATGTTGCTCTTGGATGCTTCTGTGTTAATGAAGACACCTGTCACCGCAGCATTGTCGGCGGCATTTTGAAAGGAATGGGCGCTAAAGTTTCTTTTGAGAAAGAAGACAATGATTATGAGAAGTATTATGCGGTGTATTCCGGAGAAAAGACCTGGGATCAGGTAATGGAAGAAGAAGCGCAGAAAGAAAAAGAAGCCGCAGCCCCGGCCGTGGAAGAGCCGAAAAAACAGCTGGTGGATGAAGTAAAGAATGAGATGTATGGTTCTGTCCATACTCACGCAGAAGATATGTTCGACACCGGAAATGATCTGAAGGAATGGGTGAAGAATTTTATCAGGCGTGGTGCAAAGAAGGTTGCCTTAACCGGCCATGGGTCCATGTTTGCCTATGAGGATCTGAAAGATATCCTGAAAAAGATGAAGGATAAGGGCGCAGAACTGCCGGAGGATTACCAGTTTGATATTATTCCCGGCGTTGAGATCTATTTTAATGGCCTGACCAAGGAAGGTAATGAACAGAAGAGCAAGCATATGGTCCTGATCGCCAAAAACTATGAAGGCTATGTGGATCTGTGCCGTGTGATCTCTGAATCTTCCAGAAACAGCAAGATTTCTACCGCAAACCGTACCGAAGATTCCGAATACCTGACTCCGCTGGTTACTATGGAGAATCTGCGGGAAAACATCCGTAAAGGGAATGTGATCGCCACTACGGCCTGCGCCGGCGGTGTATTCTGCTACGACCTGGCGATGAACGAATGGTCCCTGCGGGAGAAAGTAGATAAGGAAAAGAAAAAGGTCGGCGGAGAAAAGTTCTTTGAGACATTTGAGAAACAGAAAGCTTTGGTGGCGGAATACCAGGAGCGTAAGAACAGCCCGGATTTCAAGAAGCCAAAAGCTGCGGATCTGAAGAAAGCAGAAAAAGCAATGCAGGAGGGCGATGAGACTCTCTGGACCATATACAAAGGACAGGAAAGAATATACAACGCTAATCAGCAGTGGCTGGCAGAGAATAAGGATGCTTACGACTTCGCAAAGAAAGAGATCGGCAAGGCAGAAAAGAAGATGAACCGCATCCACGAGGCAGAAAGCGATCTGGAGGCTTATATTGAAACAGAGCCGGAGCGTATGGCGGATGCAAAAGAAGAGTATCAGCAGCTGATCGATATCTTTGGAGAAGAGAACTTCTTCTTTGAGATCCAGAACCACACACTGCCGTTTGAGAAGATGGCATACAACAGGCTGATCGATTTTGCTTATCAGGTGACCGATCATCCGAAGTTTGTGGCTTCCAACGATACGCATATCGGCGACTACAAAGGGACGGATACCTGGAAAAACTCTGTATTAAAGCGTTCCGTAGAGCGTTTTAAGCGTTTCAAGAATATTGAAGAAGATCGTGGAGACCAGGAAGAATACGGTATCAAATCGGATGCTGAGTTAAAAGAGATCCTTTTGCAGTCCATCGAAGAACACATAGATCCGGACGGAGTGATCCATCCGGCGGAGGAGATCATCGATGAAGCGATCGGAAATATCCCCAAAGTTCTGGAACAGTGCGAAGTAAAGTTCCCGAAGATATCGATCGACGGCATCAACCATTATCCGAAGTTCTGCGACGACGAAAATGCCCGCTTTGAAGAGGAAGTGGAGAAAGGTGTTGCGTGGCGTTTTCCGGATGGTCTTCCGGAAGGATACCGTGAGCGTATCGACTATGAGAAAGAAGTCATCAAATCTATGGGATTTGCCGGCTACCATCTGATCGTACAGGATTATCTGAAGTACGGCCGACTGCTCGGCTATATGCGCACCAAGGAAGAGATTGATAATGCGCCACTCTCCATCGAGGATATGGAGCAGTATATCAAAGACCATAATATTCCGAAAATCGGTATGGGTATCGGGCCTGGCCGTGGTTCTGCGACCGGATCCCTGTGCGGATATCTGCTTGGTATTACCGAACTGGATCCTCTGCAGTATGATCTTCTGTTTGAGCGTTTCTTAAATCCGTCCAGACAGACCATGCCGGATATCGATTCCGACTTTAAGGATGACATCCGTGAGAAGGTTTACGAATATATCAAGACCCGCTACGGCGATGAGTGTGTATCCAAAGTAGCTACCAAGTCCTATACGCACGGAAAAGGTGCGGTACTTCTGATGCAGCAGTATATGACGACGGAATTCGAAGATCAGGAGAAGGAAAAACTGTCCAAATATCTGGAAGAGAAGAAGGATGAGATGGATCCGAAGGATTTTCTCGCCTTTGAGAAAGCGGAAAAAGCGGATATGAAAGCCCGTGTAGCATCCAAAAAAGCAGACCTTTTGCTGATCAAGAGCCAGATCTCAAAGCTCTTTGATGCTTATGTAAAAGAAAAGGATATTTCGGTTGCCAACCATCCGGAGCGTGGTACCAAAGCGCTGGAAGATATGTTAAAGGATGGTGTGTTCAACGAGCCGCAGGCCGAGATGGCAAAGCGTGCCGTGGAAGTGGCTGGTGTTCCCGCAACACTCGGTATGCACGCATGTGCCTGCCTGATCTCCGGTGACCCGCTGCGTGATGTGATCCCGCTGGCCTGGAATGAGAAGAACCAGAAGATGACCACCCAGTGTCTGTATCCGCAGGCGGAAGAACTTGGGCTTTTAAAGATGGACCTTCTGAACATCAAAAACCTCTCCGTGATCACCAGAGTGATGCAGGAGACGGCAGATGCAAAGCTGTCTGATCCGAAGGAAGTACAGAAGATCTTAAAAGACCCCAGGATCTATGATGAGATCTATTCCAAAGGCCGCACGCTTGGTATCTTCCAGGTAGAATCGCCGGGTATGACGAAGATGATGAAAGACTTTAAGCCGAGCTGCTTTGAAGATATCATCCTTCTGGTAGCTGCTTACCGTCCGGGGCCGCTGGCATTTATCCCGGAGATTATCGCGCAGAAGCGTCACCAGGAAGACCCGGTAAACAACAAAGCTCCGAAGAAGAGCCTGGATATCGATAACCCGATCCTGCAGGAGATTCTGGCGCCGACTTACGGTGTGTCGATCTATCAGGAGCAGGTAATGCACATCTTCCAGAAGCTGGCCGGATACTCTCTGGCAGACGCAGATAATGTGCGCCGCTTTATGTCTAAAAAGAAGGAAGAGCCTCTGAAGAAAGAAAAGCCGTTCTTTATCCACGGCGATCCGGAGCGTGGTATCCGTGGCTGTGTGGCTGCCGGACTTACGGAAGCAGAAGCGGAGCTGCTCTTTGATAAACTGGTAGAGTTTTCCAAGTATGCGTTCAACAAATCCCACGCTGCGGCTTATGCTCAGGTGTCGGTGTTTACCGCATATCAGAAACTGTACTATCCACTGCCATTCTATAAGCATACACTTTCCAACGAGATGCAGGATGGTGCAGGAAATGAGAACCCGGTGACCAAATATATGGCGGAAATGCACGAGATGGGCATCTCCATCCTTCCTCCGAGGATTGGTAAATCTCTGGCAGACTTTACGATCGAAGGAAATGCGATCCGTATGGGCTACGGTAACATCAAGGGGCAGTCCTATATCGACTACAATACCAAAGAAGGCATGAGCCTGATGGAATTCATCTGGACCAATCCGGAGGCAAATGCTTCTGCGATCAACGCCTTTATCAAGCTTGGAATGTTCGATCAGTGCTGGGCGACCAAAAATCCGCAGGATGAGATCAACCGTGTTGCCGGTGATAAGAAGCTGATGATGGAATGGGTAAACGGTACGGAAAAGGATGCGGAAGGGAACTCAAAGCCCGGACACCTGGAACAGATCAAAGCTCTTGGAGAAGCTTTCCGGAAAAGATCGGCAACCTATGACGATATTCAGCGGATCAAAGGCGACATCCAGTATGCACAGGCATCCGGAGATGAGACGAATGATCTGGAAGAGGATCTGCAGGAGAAGCGTAAAGAGATCGCAGAGATCCGGGAAGAGATCGCAAGCCTGAACGAAACTCTCCAGAGAGAGCGTGATGAGCAGGTTGGTGTTCGTGGCAGGGAGCGTACGACCGAGGAGAAGATTGAAGACCGCAAATACGAGACCGAGTGCCTTGGCTTCCCGTTTGGAGTTGTGGAAGAATCCAAAGAACTGAAGCGTTCCGGATGGACCTATAACTTTGATATGTTTGAGAACCGCAAAGAAACCATATTGAAGGAAGGAAAAGAACTGACTTCGGTTGAGTATTCCATCCCGGCAATCATCGTATCGGATACCAAAAAGATGTCCAAAAATATGACAGACTATCATCTGCTCCAGCTGATGGATCAGAATGAGAAGATCCTGACTGTGATGTATTTTAGTCCGGACAGCCCGAACCTGGAGTCCGGTATGTTTAAGATCTCCTATAATCCGCCAAAGAACGGATTTGGCGAATCCTATCGTCTGCAGAGCGTGGAACCGTTTAAGCCGAATATGGAGCAGAGCCGGAGCTGGATGGAGCGGGATCAGAACGGGATCGCCCACATAAACAGAGAAGCAATGCTCGAAAAAGACAGCGATCTCGGCGAGAGAGAATAATTACACAGTCCATAATATTGTGCAGCAGTATCTGAATTCAGGTACTGCTGTTTTTTTTTGTTTTTCGAAAAACTTATTTTTCATATAAAATAGAATGATCGAACCGGGCCTATACGCCCTTATAAGATTTTGGAGGTATTCCTATGGCAAAGACCATTATGCATTGCGACAAGCCGGTAATCGATGTGGAGATGGACCAGCGCCGGTTTGTTGTCAAAGTCGGAAAGATCTATGACAAGTCGTTATTGCCTTGCGTATTTTCCGAAAAAGAAGAAGATTTAAAGATCGGCCTGCAGCGTTGGATGTTATCCCGGCAGGTCGGCCGCACCAGAGCAGATATTGCCCCGATCAAAGCGTTTTACGGCGCAGAGATCTTTGAATCCAAAAATATGGTATCCCTGCAGGATTGCTATTGGATCCGCAATGAGAAAGAGGAAACCTGGGAGCAGCTTTCTCCGTTCCGTAACTGGTCCTATGAAGATGACTGCTATTTTGAACTGCTGCATGATCCGGAGAATACCTATGAGGTGGATAATATTTCTCCGAATCTGACTATTCCCGGCCTGGATCCCCGCTTCTGGTATATCTATAACGGAGAACTCGGTCTGATCACCGAAGCTTCCCAGATGGATATGAAGCTGTATAAAGTGGCAAAGGAGATGCAGCTTGAAAAATATGTGGCTCCGAGAAGTTATATCCCGCTGCGTGGAACGATCTATTCCTTCCATCCGTCCGGGACTTCGGAGCAGGTAGAGCGTATACCGTTTGATGTTCTGTACGATTCTGTGGCAGTCGAAGGGGCAAAGAAGATTGATAATCTGCGAAACTGCTGCGAGACCTATCATCTTAAGAACTGGAAGGACTTTATGAGTTCTGTAATGCGCCTGGACGAAGCATTGGGCAACAAAGAACGCAACCTCTGTGAACTCGGTGTGCTCCGTAAGACGGATACGCTGGAGATCATGGGATTTGACAGAATTTAAGCTATGGATAAGATTGATGAGTTTCGTGGAGAATACTATTTTCTTTCCAACTTCTGGAGCGTTCCCGTTACCTTTGGCGGGATCACTTACCAGAATGCGGAAGCTGCTTTTCAGGCCCAGAAAGTGACTGACAAAAAAGTGCAGCAGGCATTTTCTGTATTAAACCCGTATGAAGCAAAGCGTCGTGGACGGAGGGTAGCCCTCCGGCCGGACTGGGAAGAAGTGAAGGTAGGTCTGATGCAGGAGATTGTGGATGCCAAATTCGACCAAAATCCGGACCTGGCGGAGCAGCTGCTAAAGACGAAAGATGCCTATCTGGAAGAGGGCAACTGTTGGAATGACCGCATCTGGGGAACCGTAGGCGGAGAGGGACTAAACCTTCTTGGGAAGATCCTGATGAAAACCAGAGATCGATTAAAAAAGCAGAAAAATACAGAAAAATGAGATGATTTTGGGGTACCAGGCCGGGTACCCCTTTTTCATCGATTTCATATATTTTTTCTCATATAAATTAAGAAAGTTTTTTCTTATTTTTCATATATAAGTAGGAAAAAACATTACGATCAGAAAGGTGTCTGCTATGTTTGTTGAGATAACCGAAGAGGCTTACCAGCAGGTAAAAGATCCGTTAAAAGACGCAGGATATGCCTACAATACCAGCGATGTCACAATGCCAAAAGACAGCATCCGTCACATCCGGCTGGATTTTTCAGATGATCTGAATAAGCAGGACGCACAGAAGATCGCCGATATGCTGGATGTGGCGTATCGTGTAGCAGCAGTAAAATCCGAAAAGGCAGTAAAACAGGCGGTGGAAGAATATGTCCGATGAAATTCTGATGGGAAAATCCAACAATATGAGAAGACTGATGGCGGATGAACGGGTCGTATATAAGAACGGTTTTGATATTTATCGTGACCATTCCGTGATTCCGATCGAAGATATCGCAGAGTCTTTGGGACTGGATCTGAGAAAAGACGGGACAACATTTTATCTGCATTGCCCGTGTCCGGATCATAACGACAATAACCCGTCCGCAAGACTGTCCACCGCACAGGATAAGTATGAGAATACCTTCAAATGCTGGAGCTGCGGGGAGCACGGTGGCGTTTTAGAGCTGGTAGCGGCAGTAAAGTATGGTGTAAAACCGTCTCTTTACCGGGATGTGGTCTTTGACAAAACCGGCAAATATACTGCCCAGGAACACGCAAAAATGCGTAAAGTACGAGACGATTCCGCCAGATATATCGAAACGATCTGTCCCGGAAACATTGAGATCCGTAAGATCGGCGAGAAGACAGAAAAGAGCGAAAAAGATCCACTGGAGCGCCCGGAAATTCCGAATGAGATCTGGAAAGAGCTGGGAAAATGGATGGGTATTTCACGATCCGCAGGGCTTCCGACCCGCATGCTGCGTTATCCGAACCCGGAAGCCGTAGACGGCGGAAAGACAAAGGAAGAGATTTCCAGAAGAGTGGAGGGATTAAGCGATCTGGAGTTCGCAAACCTGATGTACGGAAAGCTGGATGAGCTGATCAGCCGCTTGAACGAGTATAAAGACCAGATTTTAAGAGATTTTCCGGATCTGGACGCTATGGCGGAGATCGTGATCAATAGAACCATAATGGAGAAGATTGAGAAGATCGAGCCGGTAAGAGAGGCCTATCGTACCTATTTGATCGCTTTGGAAGATGCGGAATGTATGAAAAACCTGTCAGATGATTATCTGATAGATGATATCGATCTGTAGGATCGAGCCCATTGAGAAGGATATCTGCTCTATAGTATCCTTCGAAGATGACATCGATGATCCGAAAAGCCTGTAAAGAGTAAAGTATCCCGATAGGGACCACATAAAAGAAAAGAAAGGAAGTAAAGCTATGAGTTACAAAGAATCTTACAAGAAGGATTTCGACCGGTACAAGGAATTACTGGAAGAGCACGACAAGATCACATCGGACGAGCATTATGTTCGTGTCTGTGAAGATATGCCGTTTGTTTTTCTGGATGCAAAACAGAAGGCGGAAACGCTTGAGCTGTACAAGGATCTGGACTGCAAAGACAGTGCGCCGTTTAAGTTCCGCCGGGCGGACGAGGCAATCACTTTCTTCCGTGGCGTCTGCACTCTGCGTCAGAACTGCGATGAGATCCTGGAGAATGCTGCGGTGATCGTAAAGGCGTCCGAGCTGGCAAATGAGCTGAACCACTTTGTAGAAGAGAGCCCGTATCTGCCGAACGATCTGAAGATCCACGACGACGGTCGTCTGGTACAGATTGCAAAGGAGTGTCTGGAGAAGCTGCCGAATTACCCGCAGCTGATGAAGAAGGCGTTCCGCAACTCTTTCCTGGAATCCTGTATCGAAAACCTGACGCCGGATGGGCTTAAAATGATCATCCAGACCAAATATCTGGCAGCGAATGATCTGAACGGCCTGCGTCTGACCGGCTCTGCAAAGTATGAGAGCAATATTCAGTTCCTGCAGGAGTATTTCGGCTTAAAAGAGCTGATCCACGAGTCCAGAACGATTCGTCTGGCCGGTACCACCAAGAACAACGAAGACGGGTCTTCCAGACAGGCGAATATCGCAGAGATCTCCAAAGCTGCCGGCGAAAAGATCCTGGCGACCAAGAAAGGAATCTTTCACGATCCGAAGACCGGCAAGGATCTGAAATCCGTGGAGATTTCCTGGGATAAGAAGATCCTGGGTTATGTTCCGCAGGCGATTGTTGACGAGATGTATGAGAAATACGGCGATCCGAACTTCGGCGCTGAATTCAAGCAGACGGTTGGCGGTAAAGACGGTCTTTCCTATGGCTGCGAAGTAGAGCTTAAGGTGATCGCCAAAGACTTTGAAAAAAAAACGGATGAGGCCGTAATGAACGAGCCGGAAGCTGAGAGGGACTGACAAGTCCCGTATGGCATAAGCGAAGCTTATGACAGAGCGGGAGTGAAACAAGCTCCGCAAAAACAAGTATCGTAAAGAGGATTGCACATCGCAGTCCTCTTTTTGTGTAAGCCTGTTTGCGTAGTTAAACGTAGTTAAACAACAAAACATCTATACATAGATGATTTATCATCATTTTGTAACCAATATATTGGTTAAAAAATTTGACACAATACACAAGATATGGTATATTCAAATTGAACAAAACACATGTGCGTGTAGATACTTATTTACACATCAATATGGGTATAAAATGATGAATGGAAAGGATGAATTAAAAATCGAGATCCAGTATGCGAAAGAGAAGAACGGAGACCGCTATACTCCGATCGAGATCCGTATGCTTTGTGGAGATGAAGTGATCTATGCGTCAGCAATCTATGCGCCGCATTCTTTTGATATACCAAAAAATATGGAAAGGGCCTGTTCGGTAGCCCCCGGACTTTCCCAGATACGGGAGGATTTGAAGACCTCACATCTTCCGATCGCTGTTTAAAAAGCATTTTTATCAGAAAATCATTCAAAAGATCTGCATTTGCAGGTCTTTTTCTTTTACAATTTTTTCTTTTTTCATATATAAGCAGGTTTCGTATGATTTTTCAGACAAAACGCCTATTGGAGGCAAAAAATGAGCGAGATGACAAAGCTGCGGCAGTTTGTGAATGACAGTCCGCTGCCGTACACAATGAAAAACAAAGAGAAGATGAAAGAGAAGCGGTTTTTCGATGCTTATCCGGAGCCGGAGATCCAGCCTGAAGCTATCCCGGTAAAAGAAAAAACATGGAACGAAGAACCATCTGTTCCGTTTACGGAAAGAGAGTGAGGGGAGGAGCTATGGACAGATCTCTTGCGACTTTTGATGTGCCGCTGTTAAACCGTAATGAGCCTTATATTCCGGACGCCGGGCGTACCGATGAAGACGATAACGCGATGGTTTATGAGGCGGCAGCAACTCTGCGGGAACGCACTCATATTTCCAGAGATGACTTCCATACAATCTACAGCCAGACGATGCAGTATTTTACCATACAGGAAAAATACATGTTCAAGCAATTTCAGATGGGCGACAAAGAACCGGAAGAGTTTTTCAAGGAAGCTGAAAAATATCTGAAAAAGACCTTCCCGGCGATGAGAAACGACTGGGATTTCAAAAAGATGATGAACCGTCTGAATCTGGCAATGTTCGGATATGATGTGATACAACCGCTTATTGACAACCCGAATACTTCGGATATCAAAATCTGCGGACCCTATGATATCCGTGTCCGTGTGAAAGGCAAGGCGTATCAATCGGACGCCACCTTTATGGATGAAAGCGATTTATTCCGTTTTGTGGAAGGTCTGGCATACCGTAATAAGGTAAATATTTTTTCCTATCCGATCATTACCTTTACGGACGCACATGATCCGGCGTATATCATGCGTTTTACAGTATCTTCGCCAATGGTATGCGCTGTGGATTATCCATACCTGCATATCCGTAAGGTTCCGAAGACCAAACCGACTTTTGATGATCTGATCAAAGTAGGAATGCTCAATGAAAAGGTGAAAATGTATCTGATAGACCGTGCAAAGGCATCTGTCGGTATTGTGTTTGCCGGCCCTCCGGGCTCCGGAAAATCCACTGCTCTTAATGCGTTTATCGAGTATATCCCGAAAACTCGTGAAACGCTGGTCATTCAGGAAAACGACGAGCTCCATACCAAGCAGAGCGGCTTTATGTTTAAGCATGTGACGCACGGTTTCCATGGAGAACCGGCGGTATCCTTGGAAGATCTGGCAAAGATGGCGCTGGTAGAGGGCTGTAATGAGTTCGTGATCGGTGAGGTAAAGGGTGGCGAGATGCGTTATGCGATGACCCTGGTTAACGCCGGCGGACACGCAGCGATCACCGTTCACTCCACAAACGCCTATGAGACGCTGGATAAGATGGCCGACCTGGTAAAGTACGGGTCTTCCTACTCCTTCGAAGAAGCGAGACGAATGCTGAAAACCTTCGATACGATCGTCTATATGGAGGGGTATAAGATTCGTGAGATCCTGGAATGCACCGGCTACGAGGACGGACAGTACAAGTATGTCAATATCTACCGTTACGATCCGAACGAGGATCTTCAGAGTGCTGAAGAAGAAGCAGAGGCCGCTTTTGCAGAAACCCCTGCAGAAAAAGAAGAAGAAAATGACGGCTTCTTTGAGTGCGGTGACAGCTCAGAAGGAGATATGTCGGGGTGGGATTTCTCCGACGAACAGGATTCTGATTCGTAATGAAAAAGACGAAAAAGTGAACAAATTTTTGTTTTTTTCATATATGAATATCGGATGTAAAAATCCGGAAAACACAAAGGACATGTGTCGCACAAAAAGACACGCAAAAAAACAAAGGAGACAAAAGTTATGGAGAAAAACAAAGTGCTGGCGAGCACCAAAGTACGCAATGCAGCAGTAAAAGCAGCTACCGTAGCAGGTATGCTGGCAATGGCGATCGCATCTAACCCGGCAGTTCTGGCTGCAGACAAAAAGATGGAAGGTACCGAGACGATGATTGATTTGGTAACTGCCATCCTGCCGTATGTCGCGATCATCGGTATCCCGATGGCTCTGGTCGGTGGTTTCAAACTGATTATGGCATTCCGTAATGATCAGGGTGATGCGGTTCCTGCTGCGGCAAGAGACCTGGCAATCGGTATTGCCATTACATTTATCTCTGTATTCGGCGATAACATTTTGACCGCTTTGAAATAAAAGCCGGATCAAAGAAAAGACAGTTTTTAAATGCGGGGGATCGTAGTCTTACGTTCCCCCAAATTTATAAAAAGGAGAAACAAGTATGGAGACTAATTTTTTGATGCGCCTTTTGACGCTGATCCTATATCATCTCCCCGTGATCCCATCGTTCGCAGCCTGGGAGGAAGATGTATGTGTCTGGGGAGCAGAGCAGATCGTGGATATGGTCCAGATGTTTGCTAAATCTACAACCTTTTTGTGCGATCTGTTCTCTGAGTCCGCACCGATTGGTACAGATGATGTAGATATTATCAGTGCGTTAAACAACTCTTTGGAAAATCTGGAAACAAATATTGTGAAGCCGGTACTGAATGGATCAGCATCTCTTGGGGCCATAATAGGTTTTGTTGGCTGGTTATTTGCTGTAATTGAGTTACTGATCCAGGATCGTTTAACACCGGAAACATTGATCAAGAGCCTTGCAAGACTTGGCTTAGTAGTAGCTCTGACCAGCAATACCGAGGTGATCTATGATAAGCTCCGCCAGTTCGGAAAAGATATCACAGCCGGAGTGAATGGGTTAATACCGCAAGAGGATCTTCCGGCGGATGTTTCATTCCAAAATCTCGATCCAAAACTATGGTTTTCAATGATCATGACTGCCTTAATGATTTCGATTGTTATGCTGGCTGCGACTGCAGCAATCCGTATCTGCGGCATCATCATCCAGGTAAGCCGACTTTTGGAGATCTCGATCCGTGGAGCATTTTTGGGTATTGCGTTTGGACTGATCGCAGATGATGGCTGGAAAGGTGCCGGAGGACGCTATATCAAGAAGTTTGTAGCAGTATGTGCCCAAGGAGCAGTGCTCGTACTGATCGGGGCTGCAATTTCAACGGTCGAATTATCAGTATTGGAAGTTGGTGTTTTGCACGGCGGATCACTGGATCTGGAAAATATCCCGACATACTGGGCGTCGATTTTTTCCTGCATTGGTGTTGCATTTGCAGGTATCAGTATCATGTTTAAGTCCCTGGGATATGTAAACGATGTCTTCGGTGCATAAAGAGGAGGTGTGATTATGATTGAAAGACCTATGCCGCAGGACGTACTAAAATACAAAGCAAAGCTGATCGGAAACCTTTCCGCAAGAGAGTGTGTAGCTACACTTGCTTCAGTTATATTGGTTGGTATCGGTTATGCAACTTATGGCCACAATATTGATCAGAGCGGTCCGCTCAAAGTTATCCTTTCTGCTATCCCGGCTCTTCCGGCGTGGATTATCGGATTTATGCCGATTATGGGTATGCCGGCGGAAAAGGTGGCAATCCCGCTGTTTATCGACAACTTCTGGGCTCCGGCGGTTCGTAAAAAGGAGATCCATTTTAAGGATTACGAGAAATACTGCAAGATGAACTACGATGAACTGCAGGAATTCAACGCAAAGATTGCTGCCGGTGAAGGAATGGATGAGCAGGTAGAAGAAGAGCGTGAGAAGAGCGAAAAAGGCAAGAAACAGAAGCCGAAAAAGCAGAAGGAATTCCGTGTAAAGCGTTCGGAAGAGTATAAGGGGATCCGATAATACCAATTTTTCTATTTTTCATATAGAAACAGGTGTTGTCGGGAAATCCCGATAAGATTTTGCAAAAGAAACAAAGGAGAAAAGACATGGGAAAAGACAAGAAAGCAAAAGCTGCTTCGGAAAAGAAAGGGAATGGTAAAGGTACCGCAAAGAAAAAACCCTCCATTCCGAGAACCGTACAGCAGACACTGGGATATGTAGAAGCATATCCGAAGAACGGCGTGATCCAGATCGCTCCAGGAGTGTTTTCGGCTTGCTATAAGTTTAAGGATATTTCCTTCAAAACACTGTCGGACGAAGACCAGGAGATGATCTACGACCAGTACCAGAAGTTCTTGAACTCGGTCAATCCGGAAGAGGATATCTTCTTTACGATCGTTAACACCAAGGGTGATAAAACGACCGGTGTGGAATCCATTCTTCCTACAGATCAGGGCGATAAGTATGATGAACTTCGCCATGAGATGGCGGATATGATCCGCAATAAGTTCGAATCTGCAAGAAACAATATTGTTACTTCCAAGTACATCACAGTCGTAATCAAAGAAAACGATGTGGCAAGAGCGATGAAAAAACTGCAGGAGATCGGCGGTGAGATCGAGAACAATATCCATAAGCTGACCAAGCAGCCGATCGAACCGGTAAGTCTGGCAGAGCGCCTGGAAGTGATGAGCAACATCATGCGTGGCGATAACAACTACTGGTTCGAGCACGGACTGGATGGTAAAACTACCTGTGATTTCGAAGCTGCTGCAAAGCAGGGCTATACCACAAAGGATATTATTTCTCCGGAATGCCTGCAGTTTAAGGCAAATACTTTCCAGTGTGGTGAAGACCGTTTTGGACAGTCTATGTATCTGGACCGTCTGGCAAACTGGATGAACACCAACTTCCTGTCGGATATTTCCGAAGTAAACTTCGAAT
Source organism: Lachnospiraceae bacterium (assembly GCA_017526985.1). GTDB lineage: Bacteria > Bacillota > Clostridia > Lachnospirales > Lachnospiraceae > NK4A136. The sequence continues at coordinate 22,458 of JAFXQR010000201.1, read as the reverse complement.
CCGTTGTGACGCTGCATATCAATGCAATGCCGCAGACGCAGGCTTTGAAGATGGTTCATAACAAATCGGTAAGTATCACCGGTGAGGTAATGCAGAAGCAGCAGCATCTGGCAAAAGAAGGTATCTACAATGCCGATATGATCCCGATCAATCTGAAGAACGCAATGGATCAGGTGCAGTCCCTGCAGGATGACCTGATGAACCGTGACCAAAAGCTGTTTTATACTTCGCTTGTCATCACGCATTTTGCAGACAGTGAGGAACAGGTGAAGATCAATGGTAAGATGATCAAAGATATCGGTGAGAAATATATGTCCAGTGTACAGCCGCTAATGATGCAGCAGGAGCGTGGACTTCGTTCTTCCCTTCTGATGGGTCGTGACGATACTTTCGCAAGAAAGATCCTGACTACGGAAGCGCTTGGTGTATTTGTTCCGTTCAACGAAGCGAATACGATGGATAAAGGCGGGTTCTACTACGGCGTTAACTCCGTTAATAAATCCATCATCGTATACAACCGCTGCTTTGGACAGAACTACAATGGTCTGGTACTTGGTGCATCCGGTTCCGGTAAATCATTCTCCGCAAAGCGTGAGATGTCTTCCGCTATTTTGCAGGGACAGAATGCTGATGTCTACATCATCGATCCGGATGGCGAATATTCACCGATCGCCAACGCTTTTGACGGTACGGTAGTAAAGATTGCTCCGGGAAATGGTATTTATATCAACCCGTTCGACCTGGATACCGATACCTCTCTGGACAGCGATTATAACCCGATCGCTATGAAGATCGACTTTATCTGCGGTATGCTGGAAACAATGATGGGCGCCGCTTCCTACGGTTTGACACCGACCCAGCGTTCGATCGTTGACCGCTGCATCCGTCAGATCTACAAGCCGTATCTGGAGCATCTGCAGATGCTGCCGCCGGATCCGGTAACCGGAAAGAAGCCGACCATCGACCGTCAGTATTGCCCGACAATGCAGTCGCTTTTTGACGCATTATTGTCCCAGCCGCAGGCGGAAGCGCAGAACCTGGCGCTGATCATGGAGAGCTATACCACCGGTACCTATGACACCTTCGCTCACCGGACGAACGTAGATTTGGATACAAAGGTTGTGGTATACGATATCAAAGGTATTGGTACCAATCTGATGGAGCTGGGCTTAAAAGTCTGCATGAACGATGTTTGGAATAAGATGATGGAGAACCGCAGAAAGGGCCGCTGGACCTGGTTCTATATCGACGAGTTCCACCTGCTGCTGTCCAACAACTCCACTTCGGAGTTCTTAAAGACTGTTTGGAAGCGTGCAAGAAAATGGCAGGGTGTTCCGACGGGTATTACGCAGAACGTGGAAGACTTGCTGAACAGCCCAGCAGCCCGTGCGATCATCAACAACTCCAGCTTTGTATATATGCTGAACCAGTCTCTGATGGACCGCCAGATGCTGAAAGAACTGCTGCATCTGTCTGACAACGACATTGAGTTTGTCACCAATGTAGACTCCGGTCGTGGTCTGATCAAAGCCGGAAACCAGACGATACCGTTCGAGGATAAGTTCCCGTCCGATACCAAACTGTTCCAGGTAATGACGACCAAACCGAAGGATGCTGAACAGGAGCAGTAATGTTTGACATCCGATCCGATCGGTGACACAATGCTGATAGATCTTTGATAATACCGTGTCAGATCCGGTTTTCCGGTATGACAATACAAGGCTCCGGAGGCCCATGTCTCCTCCGAGTAGTCAAAAGGTGGTCGCGGACCACCTAGTCTCCTTTGTGTTAGTGGCCGAGAGGTCACCGACTTTTTCTCCTGTGAGAGAGGGGTCAGAAGATGCCGTTATCGCTGTCGATAGCGGCATTTTTCGTTTCTGATTTTTCATATAGTAACAGAGCAAATACAAGAGAAAAAGGGGAGCTGTAAAACAGCGTCCTTTAAAAAAAAGGAGACAATGACATGCAGGTAGACTATCATAAATTTGAATCCGCACTACGGAAACTTGGACAAGATGCAGAAGAAGAGAAACTCTGTGTAGAGGATCTGATCGCTATTCATAATAAAGCGGTGGAACTGTACGGCGGGGAATACGGTGTTCGGGATCACAGACTGTTGGAGTCAGTTTGCGTCGCTCCGCATCAGGGATGTTTTGGGCAGGATCTGTATCCGACCGTTTTTGATAAGGCAGCAAAATATCTGGTGGATTTCTGCAGATATCAGATCTTTGCAGATGGTAATAAACGCACCGGCGTTCTGGCAATGCAGACGGAACTTCTGATCAACGGCTATGACATCAATATGACAAACGAAGATATCTATGAACTGGCGATGGCGATCGCAAATAATCGCAACTTTGATATCACTTCGATCAGCCAGAAGATCCACGATTGCTGCGTTCTGATCGATATTGACAGAGAACCGGAATATGACCTACAATAGGTAGTGTACTTCATCTATATCTTGTTGTGGTGAAATATTATTTTTCATATAGGATAAACGGGATGAATTCCTGTTTAAAAAGACCGGATGAAAGAAGGTAGATCATTATGATGACAACAGAAGAGAAGATGGCATTACTGGATAAATATATCGGTAAGTTTGACGGCGCTCTGGACCGCTTATCCAAAGGGGAGGAAAGCGGCGCCCCGATAAAGAAAAGCTGTGAAACGGAAGACACGGAGAATTCCGAAAAGAATGCCTGAAAATCAAAGAAAACAGCATTAAAAAAAAGGAGAACAACCGCTGTTCTCCTTTTTTTATTGTCTTATTCTTTCAGTTCCTCCGGGTTCCATTTATCAACCATATTGGAGAAGTCTTTGTGTCTTGCCAGCCAGGATCCGTTTACGAACAGGCTCCGAAGAATGCGGCCATCTTTTAAGAGGATCTCGTGAAGGCCGGTCTGCTTCGGATGTTCACTCGACGGTTTCCAGTCTTTGGTGTCCACCGGAGATTCTTCCTCGGTGATCACATCCTTCTGGTTGATCCGATAGGTTACCCTTTTGCCGAGACGACTGTCCACAATATAGAAGCGCATCTCGCCGAAGGTTTTTACACCGAGCTCTCTGCAGTATCTCGCGATGACATTAAGCAAGGTATTCTGGCGGATCTTCTGTGAGGAGATCGTTTCTTCGTCCACCACGATCCAGTCCATATCTTCCAGGAAATCTTTGTAGATCTCGATCAGCTCTTTCTCTTCATAATGCATCGGATTTAAGTAAAACTCAAATTGGAATCCTGTTTCTTCGGATATCACAGCACATACCAGATCCAGGATATTATCCCGCACACTCTGATATCCGATTTCACCAAGCCACAGATCAGAGATCTCCGTTAAAGCAACCCCAACGCTGCGGTCTTCCATGATCGCTTTTTCCAGTTTCTCGACATCGCTGCCTTTCTGAGCTGCCAGGCGAAGGATCGTTTTGCGATGGTATTTTAAGAAAAAGAGCAGGCATTCGTTACTGATCTCTTTCGTCTCAAATCCCTGTCCCCGCACTGCCTGGATCATGGAGTTTTCCCGGCCGTGTTTGGAGAGGATCAGATCCAGCATCTCGCTGCCGCTGCGCTGTCTTCTGGACGGAAGAGGATCGGAGATACGGAGATTGTATTTACGGTTCAGGATTTCCTCCAGGCCTTTTACCATACCGTCCGGATCACTTTCTTCTCCATAAAGAAGCTCTTTTTCGGCATCATCCCGAAACATCTTCGCTGTAAGCCCTGTGATGTCAAACAGATCCCTGTTCTCCATGGAAACCCCATACACGAGCACTTTTCCTGCAAAGAGCTCATTTTCTGTCAGATAGATAATCCCTTCGCTTTCTGCAACCTTCGGATCCGAAAGCAGGCGTTTCTCATCAGAAATGGAGAAATCGATCAGGGCATAGGAGATGCCCGGAATCTTTGCAAAATCTTCTTTGTTTCCGAAATACGGACGGATCAGGCCGAGATCATAGCAGATCCGGTTACCGCCGTCAATACTGCGAAAGACTTTCTCCAGGAACTGATCCACAGAATCATACAGCTGCGGAGATTCTTTGGAAAATGCTTCCGCCAGGTCCGCATAGGTCTTGTCGGCAAAGATATCAAACGGAATAGCTTCTGCAGAAACCGGTTCATTTTCACAGGTCTCCTCCACACCTTCGTCGCTGTCCAGGGCGTTTACGAAGTCCTGGTAGCGGATCCCGTTCATCGCTGCGGACGCCAGCTTTTGCAGAGTGGTTTTGGACGGGCGATTGATCGACTTCCCGTTCAGCATGCGGTTCAGATGCTCTGCAGAGATCCCGGCCTCGGATGCGAACTGCGCCTGAGAACGGTTGCAGATCGCTCCACGCAAAAGCCCACGAAAGGTGGGAAAAGTCCCGGTTTTCTCTTCAAACGACTTTTCTTTGCGGTCATTTTTGTTTTCACCCATCTTTTTCTTCTCCTTTTCACATTGTTTGCCCAATAGTTCTTATCTTGATATTTTGATAATATCAATTTTTATCATTTTTGTCAATGATTAAATCAAATTTGTCTATGAGAAATTATTTTTCTTATTTTTCATATATGTATAGCGCATACAAATACTGTGCCATTTAAGGAGGAGAAGCCAATATGGATCTGATCAAGAACCTGAGCAACGATGCACAGCTGGGAGCAGTTGTGGATCCGGATGAAATAACGATGACGGAAAATGCGATCAGCAAAGATACTTTCCAGGAATATCTGAACCGTTTTAACGGGAAGGATCCGCTTGGAGAACCTAAAGCAATCTGTTCTTACCAGTATTTCGCTGCGGAGGAACCGGAAGACTCCAGGAATAAGCAGATCGTATACAACATCTCCAGCAAGGTGACCTATACGCTGCATCATAGCAAGGTTCACCCCGGCTTTATCCGTATGGATATCCGGTTCAATTCTTTTGAAGATACTGAGTTAAAGCTCTTGTGGGCCAGACTGAAAAAAGCGGAAGAAGCGGAGCATAACGATCCGGACAAGACCTGGATCTTCCACTTCATCCTTCTGGATCTCGGAACAGTCTCCAGTGAGACGGATAGGAACGATGAAGTTCTGACAGCGCATCTGGTCAATCCGGTGATGAGTTATCTGACCAGAGAGAACCCAACAGATCTGGCAGAAGAAAGAATTGTCAACGGAGAGAAGATCGCCGGCAATGTGGTGCGGATGCTGTTTAAGACAGAATTTGTATCCTTGGAGCTTTCCGATCAATACAATACCGCAGACCTGAAGGCAGAAGTTTACCGTGAGGCCTATGCGCAGGAATATGTGGATAATTACGAAGCTCCGCAGGAAGATACCAAGCTGTGGTGATCCAAAATAAAAACGAGGTAAAAGAAGATGGCAAAAGAACTGTCTGAAGAGGAATTATTAAAACTAAAAGCAACCGAGTCTGTGACAACGGTTTATGCAGACCACAATGTTGAAGATGGTACTGTGGTGACCCAGCAGGCGCAGGTTGATGTTGCTGCAATGGCGAAAGAGATGGTGGAGCAGCCGAAGGAAGCGCTGTCGAAGTCGGTCACCCATCTTGTGGAAGAGCCATACAACCAGGAAGAGAATGATATAAAACAGGGTAAGAACAAAGTGGATGATGCCCTGTCTATTATGAATATGGCAACTGCGGTCTTCGACGGATCCCAGATCAACAGCACCTATGATAATGTGGATTTTAAATCCAAAGAGGCCGTCGATTGGCTGTCAAAGACCGGTTATGCTTCCGATGCGGAATTCGAGCGTATCGAGCGTTCCGGCCTGGTAAACTTTAATGAATCCGGGATTGCTTCCGTTGAGATGAAACTGGAAGACGGTTCCCGTGTTTCTGTAACTATGGATCATCTGGATCAGATGGCTGAGAATGGCTTTGCCACTTTCTCCGGACATAGCCAGACAATGGCGGAGGCTGTGACGGAGCAGTTCATTATTGAGAAGACAATGACCGTCGGCGATACCGTGATCGATACGGTACGGCAGACGAACAATATCGATGCGGCGATCAGTGAACTGCAGTCCAAAATCGATTCCAGAACTGAAGCGATCGGAAATTATGAGCAGCAGATCCAGAAGTTTGATCGGGAACTCACAGAGATCTACCATCCGGAGCAGCTGCCAAATCAGTATACGCAAAACGCTATGCCGAATCCGACAGCAAATATCCAGCCAACCGCAGGAGTAAATCCTGTTCAGCCCTCCGGATCTGTAAATCCTGTGCCGGTAAATACTACGCCGATCAATACGAGCCCGGCAGGCTCTTCCCAGATGGGACAGGCGTCGGTAGATAATCTGATGCATAATGCAGCTCCATCCGGTGCTGCGAACAACTTTGTACAGAGCTCAAATCCGGCGAACAACTTTGTACAGAACGCTTCACCATCCAATATGGCGAGCAGCTTTGTACAGAATGCATCTCCGGCAAATAATTTTGCGCAGAACTTTGGACAGAATGCCGCACCGGCTTCCGGCGGAAATATTGGACATAATACACCTCCGGCAGGCCCTGCACCGATTGGCAGTTTTGGACAGAATGCCGCAGAAAAGACACTGGAAAGCAAAATAGCGGATGCGCAGGAAATGATCAGTGATGCCCGCAAGGATATCGCCAGATTCCAGCAAGATCTGGATGTCATGACAAAAGCAAAAGCCGAAGGTAAGCGTGCTGAGCTGAATTATAACATCAAAGACAGTGATGGCAAGCTCCTCGGTCGTTTAGATTCCAACAATTTTGCGAGCGGACAGGCAGCTTTTAATCACGAAGGCAAGACCTTCGCTTTTACGATGCGTGATTTTGATCCGCAGAAAACCGGCGGACTGATATCAAAGGAAGTCGGTATCGTAGTTTCCAAAAACTCTGTTGATCATAACGAGGTATTGAAGCAGTATGACCTTTCAAAAGCAAAGGTTCTGGATAAGCGTGGCTTTGAAACAAACGAGAGCGCAGAACACCTGCTTTCTTATGGTGCAAACTGGAATACCTATAAAGAACGCCGTGTAGAAGCTCTTGGCAAGCAGGAAGTTTATAACGCCAGCAAAGAAATGCACTTCTCCAGCGCAAAGACTGAGAATGCGAAAGGCAGAGCTCTTCGCCAGATCAACAACAGCGGTTATGAGTATTTAAGCTCCCAGAAAGAGCTGCGCAGCATACTGTCCGGAAAAGCAACCGGCCAGGCAAGACTGGCGGAGATCCAGAGAGCAAAGAGTGATCTTACCAGAAAGCTTTCACTTGCGACCCAGCTTGGGGATCATGCTCTGATAACCAGATATTCCGAACTGCTCGGAGATATCAAAACCTATGAGAAATTTGGTGGAAAACTGACCAGCTTTTCGGCGGATAACAAAGGTATGCAGAAGCTGCAGAAAGGCAGTCAGACGCTCCTGCGCCTTTCCGGAGCCACCCAGAATGATGTGATCGGCGGCTATGTCCGTACTTCACAGACGGTCAGCGCCGTCCGCAGTGTGGTAAAGAATGGTGCCAATCTGGTAACCAAATCTTTCCGTGATACCGGAGCTTCCGCAATTCGTGGTGCAGACAAGCTCGCCGGTTTTGCGCAGAAGCATGCAGACAACAGCCTGACCAGAGCGATCAAGGATAAGACCAGTGAGGGCGCCCGCCGTGCAGCTTACAGCGAGAGTCTGCACAAGGCAAGAATGAACGGCAACAAAGCAGAGATCCGCCAGTTAAAGAAGAATGAGACTCTGCGCCGGAATTCCAGAAAAGCTGCGATCGCCGATAATAAGGCAGAAAAGATCGCACAGAAGCTGACCAACCCGAATTTGAGCAGTGATAAGATCGAGAAACTCAAAAACAAAAAGGAGCGCCTGGAACATAGAGCAGATCATAAGCGTGCGAAGAACGAGCGGATTCATGCTCGTGACAAGAGAAAAGAAGATAAGAAGACCTTAAAGGATCAGAAGAGCAAGGCAAAGAGAGACCGCAGAAAAGAGAGATTCGACCATTCCAAGTTCGGTAAAGGCTGGAATAAGATGACCAGCAAGATCAATGCTGCAAAGAAGAGACTTGCAGAGAGCAAGCTTGGAAAAGCTGCAGCAAAGATAAAGGCTGCTGCACAAAAAGTTGCCAAGGCAATCGCCGAGGTCTTCGACGTTTTGAAGAAGTTCAAGATGGCAGTGATCGGTCTTGCGATCGCTCTGGTGATTCGTTTGATCGCCATCACTATGATAGGTACCGTCCTCGGAAATATTTATTCCCATATGTTCGGTAACATCGTAGATGGTATTGAGGTTGCCGGAAACCCGGGTGAACATATTAACTTAAACCAGTATATCGTAGATAAGACAGCATTCTCTATGGGATCTACCTTCTTTAAGGTGGCTTCTTCGGATGCAAAATGGCACTTCCTTGTAGATGAGCTCTTTGCAAAATATCCATCCTGTCTGGATCACGGATATAATGGAGAGACCTCCTACAATGGGAAGAACTATTATTGGGCAAAGTCCATCGATAATGTGTCAGTCGGCCACATCTGGGCAAGAGAAGAAGCCGACAATACTTCGCATTGGAATGCAGATGAAAATGAGGCTCTGATCTATGCAGATACCTATAAGGCGCCGGCAGACCGCCAGGAACTCGGCAGCGTGAATATCAATATCGCACCGATCATGGCAATGGCAAACTTCCGTATCACCGGCAGTATCCATCCGCAGAACTTCCGTACGACAGAAGCTTATGCATATTATATGTTTATTATGTCGCACGATAAATCCAGATTCGCTGATGATGACGGTGACGGTGAAGTGGAAGACCCGTACGATATGCTGGACGGAGCAGAGCACTCCTTTGATTATAGCACCTATTGGACTACTGAGCATGTAAGAGAGGGATATAGCTGGCTCAACGATAATTCTTCCGATTATGCTCTGCATCGCTGCACAACATATTCTGACTGTTCCAATGTGTATTTTCACGGATACAACCAGAAAAACTTTGGTACGATCGGCGGTGTGCGCATGTTTGCTGCAAAGACCGTAAACGAGCTGTGGACCGATATTAAAAGCTTCGCAGACAAAATAGATGGTAATGATAATGTTGGAACATATGAAACCTGCTTTCTTCCTATTGGTACTGAGCTTTGTATGGGAAGCAAGTCTTCCGGAATGTATTTCTCCGGAAACTGGAAGGAAGAAGGCGTAAATGATGGAGCTATGTACAGCCGAAAACATATCAATGGAAACGATGGAACCGTGACAGACAGTTATTCTGCTTTTGTAGCTGACGGAACGATCGCATGTGATAATATGAAGGTGTTCCAGTGGTCAAGTGTCGAAAACTACAGTATCGGAAATCAGAATTGCACATTCCAGGGTCGTGAGCCTATCCAGCGTACAAGGAATGTAAATGATAGTGGCAGCGAATGCGATGTGCAGGAATTGAAGCCACAGGGTGCAACCGGAGGAACCTGGTATGCGACCACCTGTGGTATGCTGGAGCACACACACGGCAGCGGATGTGTGAAGAATACCGATTATCATATTCATGAAGTGAAAAACGATGTCAAAAGCGTACCACAACCGGATGGTGAAATCGTAATATTTGGAAAGAAATTTTCTGTTCCCAGACCTCCAAAGCTGGTTCCGATCCATACGTGCAACGATAAATGCTGTGGTCTTTGCGAGCATACACATTCTCCGTTTGTGGATGATTCGAATATGGGCTGCTGGACCGGTATTGCGGTATGCCAGGGGCACTGCGGCGGACATCTGGATGCACGCCTGAATATCGTTGTAGTAAATGACTGGGAAGGACTGATGGCTCTGGATAATTTCAAGATGACCTATTTCCTGACCGAGGCAGACTTTACAACACTCCTGCATTATGACCAGTATCTGCCATCCCTGGATATGTGGCAGGCACTCTGGAAGGGTAAGGCAATGCAGTGGTTTACGCCGTTCCCGACGACGGTACTGACGGATAACCCGATTGGTAATATGATCGCAGGTAGCATCACAGGGGATTCCATATTCCACAATTCGAACAATAAGATCTTAAACAGTGATGCCTGGAAGGCTTACTCAACGGAGACTAACTCGACCGGTATTTCCTATATCGATCGATCAGATGAACTCTTCAGTGAGGAGGAAATCGCCGGAGGATCTTCTTACCACGGAACTATCGATGGTGTAATGGATGAACTGGAAGGAGCGTTAGATAAACCCGCATCGGCAACACAAAGTGGCGGTAGAGAAAAACCAGAAGATACTGTTTTGGAAACTACAACGGTAATCGGAAGGGATGGAGAGACAAAATACGAATTCAACCGTACTGTAGGTGACTACCGTGGTACAGACGAAGAGGGTAATCCAAGCGATAACCTGTATCCTGCGTTTACTGGCTGGTATGAAGAACAGCATACGGAGACCGAACTGGTAATGGGACCGGACGGGTTACATCAGGTGACGAAAACGGTTGGAGGGTATGAGCCAAGTGTTACGATGATGGAAGTAATGTTCGGAACCGGCAAGGATCCGGATACCGGTGTCTACGATCAGTGGTCGGATATCCGGCTGATCTACGGAGGATACGAAGATGAGTGTCCGAAGTATACTGACGGGGCATATGGTATCGCCTTCCCGGTATCCAATGACGTGAATAATCCGGGCACCTGGACCTACCGAAAAGCTGCCGTGGTATTCAACGCCTTTACCGGCCAGGAAGATAAATACCGGGTGAACTAAACAGTATAACGCAAAGAAGAGGATGGCGATTAGCGATCCTCTTTTTCGTATCGTAAAATATTATTTTCCATATAGTAAAGATGAGACAAATATAGTACAATAGAATCTTAAGCCAGATACAGAAGAAGACGGACTATATGGTAAAGCAGAAGACGACTGAAAAATTCTATATTTTCTTCGATGTAGATGGTGTTTTGAACTGCAAAGCAGATTGGGCATCCAGATTTACGGTCAACAGCACCTGTATACGAAATTTTGCTGTTTTGAAGCAGGAACTTCAGAAAATGTATATCCCGGTCTTTATCATCACATCCACCTGGCGGGCTGGCAAAGGACAAAACGGAGAGAATAATGCCATGCAATACAATATGCTGCTGAAGAAGCTGTCAGAATATGGGATTGAGATCTTTGGATCCACACCGGTATCGGATAAAGGCCGGCAGCGTGAGATCGAATACTACCGTAAGCGTTTCTGCGAGAATTCGGAACATTATCTTGTGCTGGACGATGATATATCACTGTTTGAACGACCGGAGGAGATGAAACTGTATATCACAGATTATCAGATGGGGCTAACGGAAAAAGATGTAAAGAAGATAGCCAGGATTGTGAGGTAGTAGTATGTCAGAAAGAATGCTTTTAATGCATAAAGACGATCCGGTGATGCGGATCAATGTAGACGAAGGAAGAATATGACACTATGTATCGATTAAAAGAAGAAAAACGCCCATATAAGCCACTTGATTTTCCAAACTGCCCGGAAGAGTTACAGGAAACGATCGATCGTTTCATAGAATACCTGAATACGACAGACAGTGGATTGTCAGAAGACTGCTACCGGGCAGAATTAGACAGTGATATCAACTGGTATACGAATAATGGGTATATTGACAAAGAGTTTTCGAAGATACTGAAAGAATATTATGTTTATGGAGGCATTTATGAATAAGCTGCATGATTTTACCGGAAGCCGGATCTCCTATCGAAATTACGGCGGATCTGACAGAAAATTCGGAATCATTTATAATAACGAAGTATATATGTTAAAATTTGCGGAGCGTCATGAAAAAAGAGACGACTTTACTACCAGTTATCTGAACAAGCCCACATCAGAGTATATCAGTTCTCATATCGCGGAAGCGATCGGCATTTCTGCTCATGAAACATTACTAGGCATATATGAGGGTGAAATTGCGGTTGCCTGCAAAGATTTTCGCTCTCCTACAGATAGAAATATTGAATTTCACGATATCATGCGTTCCGTATATGACGCAAAGGATGTTAAAAAAATCCCGAAACTGGATCAGATCTATTATACTATCCAGAACAGTCCGCTGATTCCGGTGGATCTAAAACAGGCATCCATTGAGCATTATTGGAATACTTTTGTATTGGATGCTTTGGTTGGAAATTTTGACAGACATACCGGCAACTGGGGTTATCTTGCGGATGATGATAATATCCGCTGCGCTCCGGTATATGATCTGGGAAGCACGCTGTTTCCACAGATCGCGGATGACGGCATGAAAGAGATCATGGACGATCCTTATGAGATCGCTAAACGATGCCTGGTATTTCCTTCTCCTGCGCTGCATTTGTCATACGAGAAGACGGGGAAAGTTGGGTATTATGATCTTTTGTCTTCCGGTTATGATAAAGAATGCTGTAAAGCTCTGATCCGTGTTTTTCCAAAGATCAATCTTGCTGATATATACGATATGATCGACAACACACCGATCATAACGGATGTAAAGAAAGAGTTCTATAAGATCATACTGTCAGCCAGAAAGGAACTGATCCTGGATAACGCATATGAGAAATGCATTCATGAAAAGTATAGCGATGAGGCATACCTTCGTATTGCGAAAGGAATACAGTTTTCGGAAGAATTATTAAAAGAAAAGATGCGTTCCGGTGAAATCGCTTTAGATCTGAATCATATTCACGATATGATTCAGTCGAATCGCGATGACAGTATCCTTGATAAAGATTGATGCTAAAGCAGACGATTGGGATATATATATGCGTCCTGCTATGTCTCTGAAAATGGGGGTATCACTATGGATGTCTGCAGACTTCCAGATTGATGGAGATATAGATTACTGTCACTAGGGAGAAAAAATGATGAAAAATCAATCGTTCCAATCCTCAGACCAATTAGATATATTAGCGAAGAAAGCATTGGAAGAGAATACAAAGAATAGGAAGATAACCATAGTATACCCAAAATGCTTGAAAACATTGACGATGAATACGACAAATAAGTGGATTAAAAAGGGCGGAATTTTGTAGGAAATACAAGATCCCTGTTAGAACGATGGAAGATTGGGAATATGGACATAATGATCCACCGAATTATATTAAAGAGCTTATGATGCGTGCTGTAAAGTATGACAAAATGGAAAGTGAGAGCAAAATGTTGAATGAATTTAAAAAATTTCATCTAAAAAAACATGTATATGATGAGTTGGAAAAATATTTAACGGATATTGATAAATATAAAAAAGAACAGATAAGCAGCATAGAACTAAAAAACAGTTATGAACTTGTATATACCAGTCTAAAACATCAATGGAGGCTTGGTAGAATTTCAGAACAGGACTTTTATCGTTTAAAAGAAGAGTTATCGGAGGCCGCACAATGAATTTAAACGAACATATAGTAAGAGAAAACAGATTATTTAACTATGGAGGATCTGAAACAAAACGCCAGGTTTTTTTAGATGATGGTTATAAATATCTTGTGAAATTTCCAGATCATCCAAAAGAACAAAATCGCAAAGACATTTTTTCGTATGTCAATAATTCATTTTCAGAATACATTGGCTGCAAGATAGCAAAGTCAATCGGTTTGCCGGTTCAGGAAGTAATGCTTGCGGAATATACCGGTGAAGATAAAAGAACACGCATTGTTTGTGCATGTAAAGACCTGTGCCGTCCCGGTAAAAAACTTTCAGAGATCGATATGCAAAATCTTGGCAGCTTAGACGTAGAGGATGAAGTCAGTTTTGAAATGGCAGAATCCGTATTTAAACGCTTATCCGGATATGGCATGGAAAAGGGGTATCTTGATCTTGTAGTGGACAAATCAGACAAATCGCTTTAATTATAGATCTCGTCGTAAGACGGGATTTTTCATTTGACATTCCCTTCTTTCTTCTGTATAATGTCGATTTTGGATGTAACTGCTTACAAGATATAGTTTTCGCCAAAAGATGTGATAATAGTTGCTTTGTTTCATTATTTCCATCTATAGGGGGTATAAAAACGGAATATACCAGATCTTGTTTTCGGTGAAATATTATTTTTCATATATCTATAGAAAGCGAAAATAAGTCCACACAAGATGTGGCACACACAAGAAAAGAGGTAAAAAGTTATGAAGAAGAAAACGATGATGGCAATGACAACCGCACTGGCAATCGGTATGCTGGCTGGCTGTGGTGAGAAAGATACCGCAACCACCGATACCAATACATCCACTCCGGTAGCGACAGAAGCATCTGCTCCGACGGAAGCAGAAGCAACTCCGACCGAGGCCGAAGTCACTGTAACAGATACTGTCAGTGATGCGGTAGAAGATGCTGTGACGGATATCGTGTATCCGGGACTGAACCCGGAATTAAAGGAACTGTTTGAGAATGAGCCGGAAGAAGGTGAGATCGTAAATATCTCCGGAGCTGGATTCCCCAAAGCATTTGATGATTATTTCTTTGAGGGTACGGTTTGGGTAGATGAAGAAACGGGTTATGTTTATGCTGAGAGCGATCATTTGGCTTATTTTACAGATGGTGTAAATGAAACATTAGGATTTGTTTGCAACGGTGAACTGGAAATTGGAGGCACAGTATACAAAAGCGATGAGTCCAAAGAAGGTATTTCGGACCATATGATTATTGATCTGGTTACAGGAAAAACGACACACACCTATTTTAAGAGTAGCGGCCCTGACAACTTTACTTATGTGGATGATTATGGAATTCTTCATGAAAATGTGTCAGCACCTTATGGTCAGTATAGTCACTGCTTCAATGCTCTTGCAGAGAGATGTGGAGCAACCGTGGAAGTACAGTAATCCACCAGCAAATAGTTCATTCCGAGAGGTCTTGCAGAGATGCAGGGCCTCTTTTTTTTGTGTCCGATTTTCTGATTTTTCATATAAGTTTATACTATTACTTTGCAGAAAGGAAATTTGTATGTACGATACCACTATACAAGATCTTATGAAATATATCTCTCAGTATACGGTAGTGGTATTTGTGATCTATGCTTTCATACTGGCATTTGCTTTGACACCTATCGTTGGATCTGCAATATCACTCTATCATGCAATAAAAGACCACAATACCGGACTGATCGTGATCAGCTCAATCGGTTTGCTTTGTGGCTGCCTTACACTGTTACTCCCTATACTTGTACTGCCGGCTCTGATCTTTATGTTTATATCGCTGGCTCTGGATAATCGATACAGGAGGATATATCTATATGTGATCGGTGTGGTCCTGGTTCTTGTTGCTACTGTAACTGCCGGAATTCTTTTTGTTCACAAAATGCAGGATGATACAAAAGAAGCGGCAGATATTTCGTCAGAACTAACTGATATACCTTCTTCAACTGCAGAAGATGTCCCAAATATAATAGAATATATATGGCATAGTAGATATTCGCACGGTTTGATGATCCCCCTTATACGAGCACCTTATGAAAATGGAGACCAATATGTGATCATTAAGCAGATCACGATGAAGATCACTGACGATGATCCCGATTATTTATCTCGTGTATCATCCGGAGAATATGACGATCTTGTTACAGCGGAACTCATATCTATCTATTCCCAGTATACTTTGGATGAGATAAAACTCGGTCACGAGGCGATCAGTGACGGCGTTGCCAAACAACTCCGTGATAAATTCCATTTTGATGAGCTAACTGCCGAGATCTTATGGGATCACTCATCATCTTCTGATGAGCCAGAAGAATATTCTTACGATACGAATAAGACCGAATCCTATACACTGCCGGATCTGACCATCACCACGAAGCGTGCAGATGGCGATACCAAGGACTGCTACTGTATCGTAGGTATCACACTCAGCATCAACAAAGAGCATGAAGACTACGCAAAATACGGTGGTGAGGCAATGGTAGGATATACAGATCACATAAAGAGTGAAGTGATCGGCGTTATCTCCCAGTATACCGTAGACGAGATCAAACTGAGTCAGGATGCGATCTGCGACGAGATCTTAAAACGCATCCAGCAGAAATTCGGATCCGAAGTGATCTTCGATGTATCGATTTCAAATATAATGTTTAGCTGATCTTGGAGAGCGGTTCTGCCATATTCAGGTTCAAAGAACTGCGGATCACGATAGGGAGTATTCGATTTGGATAAGTAAACTATTATTGTTAGATATTGCGAGGATATAAAAAATGATTTATTCTGTTTTTGGCATTTTAGCAGTTCTTGAGGTATTGCTTTTTCTTATCATACTATATTGCAAAAACCCTTTTCAGCCTACATCCAAGGTAATAAAGATCGATATTTCCGGGAAAAAGAAGGTCTCCATGGATAATTTGATTGATGAATACCTTTGCGAAAATCACGACAGCATATATCGAATTTGTGATTCCGCCTGTGATGATTTTAAAAGAGATTGTGAGAAAAAACTGGATCGTATCCTGTTATTTCATTCACATCGGAAGAAACAATATGATAAAAGCCTTAAGAAAATGTGTTCCAAGGACTACCCTTACTTTGTATTCTCTTTTTATCGAAATATAACGAAATATCATCAGCGGAATTACGTAAAAACTTCTTATGTTGAACCTATAGAGGCCGAAAGATTGGACATTACGATCGGAGAAATGCTCGACATTCTAGCGGAATTGGAATCCATCAATTATGCCACCACAAGAGAGAAATATCATTCCAAGAACCAACGAAAACTGATGACGAAAGAACTGCGTCAACAGATAAAAGAGCGAGACCATTATACCTGTCAGATATGTGGAAAGGTAATGCTTGATGAAGTAGGTCTGCATATCGATCATATTATTCCCATAAAGCAGGGTGGTAAGAGTGTTCCGGAAAATCTGCAGGTGCTTTGCGATAAGTGCAATCTGGCAAAAGGGACGAAATAACAAACGGAGGGGTATATCAATGAAGATCATCTATTCAAACCTTAAAAGCGACGATCTGATCGCCGAAACAGGTGACCTTTTGAAACTGCGGCAGCGAGCGATTGTTGAATTGATCGTCGGCGAAAAAGATAACTACAAAGAGACCAGAATTGACACTCCCATAAGCTAAAGCTTAATGGGATTCTTGCTTCAACCATCACGGTTATTGTCACACTCTCCATAGAGAGCAGTTTTCCCATCGATGTCCACAAGCGTTTGGTTCGGCATAGCCCATGCCTACCTTATTATTCGTTATACTGCCTTACGAAGTGACAGACCTTTTTGCAAGATATTTTTAGCTGCATTACCATCACGATCATGATATGTACCGCAAGCTGGACAAGCCCATTCTCTGATACTGAGTTTTTTGATATTAGGATTCTGATATCCGCAACAGTTACACGTCTGACTGCTTGGATAGAATCTTGGAACTTTGATGATCTCGGTACCATAGAAATATGCCTTATATTCCAGCATATCGAAAAACTTTGACCAGGATACATCGCTGATCGTTTTGGCAAGTTTATGATTGCGAACCATTCCTTTTACATTAAGATCCTCAATGCAGATGATTTGGTTTTCTTTCACCAGTTTTGTTGATTCTTTATGCAAAAAGTCATTGCGCTGATCAGTGATCTTTTCATGGATCCTGGCAACTTTGATACGCTGTCTATTCCAGTTGACCGAGCCTTTTACTCTTTTAGAAAGCCTTCGCTGTTCTTTGATGAGCTTCTTCTCGTACCGGGCAAGGTTTTTCGGATTCTGCAGAGAGAAGTTGTTGCTGTCGGTATAGAAAGTCTTGATACCTACATCCAGACCGATCATACAACCGCCATTGAGATAGAATACATCCGACACATCTACGTTAAGAACGCAGAAATACTTACCGCTTGGAGCCTGTTCGATCGTGGCATTATTGATCTTTCCGTTAACCGGCATAGAGATCCTGGCCTTTACATAGCCCAGTTTTGGAAGTTTGATATAATTTCCTGCTACGGCTATATTGCCGCCGACATTCTGTGTACGGTAGCTCTTGTTATGATTGTGTTTTGATTTGAACTTCGGAAATCCTGCTCTCTTTGCAAAGAAGTTCTTGTACGCTTTATCCAAATCCCGGAGTGATTGCTGCAGGGCAATGGAATCGACTTCTTTAAGCCACGAGTATTCTTCAGATTTTTTCAGGCTGGAGAGCATAGCATTGGTTTCTTTGTACCCAACAGAATTGCCGGATTTGTATTCGCTCACACGCAAAGAAAGACCTTGGTTGTATACGAATCTGCTGCAACCGAAAGTCTTTTGGATCATTACGCTCTGTTCTTTGTTGGGATATATCCGAAATTTCAAACCTTTATTCATAGGCCAATTATACCAAACATTTGTTTGCTTTTCAAGATAATTCCTTCGCTTAGGCGAAGGCTGGATAAGTAATTGGCTTTCATCCCATCAGCTGAAGCTAAGGGGTTTTCAGCCGAGAGCGGATTTATAAAAACCGGTTCCAAAAACACATTCCCCGTTTCTCCGCTTATGGTTGATCGGTTTTATCCTCCCATCGATTCCATCACGGGATCCGTGGTAAAGCGTTATCTTCGGCTCATTTAAGATCTTATGTTTGAAATCTTCCAATGTCTGGATTTCCTCTGTTATCATAGCAAACTCCTTCCTATGTGTTTATTATTGTATCAATTTGGTGTATTTCTGTCAACGCAGCCGCATACGGTAACTTTTCTGTTTTTATTTTTCATATATGATATGAAAGCGTGGTAAAAAGAGAAGGAGGAAAACGAGTATGAAATATACGATTGTAACTTTGTGCAGGGATGCAAACGGAATGCAGGCTTCCAACAGTTATCTGGAGAAGGGTGTACTTTTGAAGGAGTTTGACAGTAAGCGGGAGGCCTTCGAATTTGCAGTAAAAGCGGCAGAAGAAGAAGCGGAAGGTCTTATGGAAGGCTGTAGGGAAGGGATCTCTTTTGGGGTGCCGGAGGATACGGAATACCAGAATATGGAGTCCGTTAAGGTCTGCTACTACAATCACGAAGACGATACAACGGAAATCATTACGGAGCGGGCGCTCTTTGGAAAGGAACAGCAGTTGATCCCGGGTAGGTTCTATGATCTGGATGGGGATCCTCTGCCGGAGACCCCGGCACTCGACGAGTTGTGTATCATGCTGGCCAAGATGTCGCTGCTTAATCCGGAATATCCGGAGTATATTACCCATACGGATGATGGAGAACTCGACAACGATGCTGTAATGGCTCTGGCAAAAGAGATCAAAGAAAACCGATACTGTTTCCTGGATCCTATCAAGAATCTTGCGGATGACTTCATTTATGACAAAGAAGAAGATAAGGAGGTGTAAACTATGAAAATTACAGGAGCCACACTGCTCTCTGTAGGAGAAGCAAAGCAGTTGAATGGAGATATGTTAAAAGCATCAGACAATTGGTGGCTCCGCTCGGCGGGCTACAGTGATTACGTTGCGGCGTGCGTGAACGGCGTTAGCGGCCTTGTCAACGACGATGGCCTCTTTGTGTTTTTCAGCTTTGGTGTGCGCCCCGCTTTGAAAATTACCAACCTTGAATCATCAATCTATCAGATCGGGGATACGCTTTCTTTTGGGGATCACAGTTTTACAGTCATCTCCGAAAAATACGCTCTGTGTGATGAGATTATCGAAAAACGCCCTTTTTGCGCTGATCTCAATAGGACCAATAATTATGGGGCATCCGATATAAAGGTATTCGTAGATAACTGGTTTGACAGAACCAAAAAATTGGAGACAGAAAGGGTCAGAGAGGATAATCTTAACAAGGCCAGACAGGTCTGGGACGAATTAGCCGATGTGCCTATAGATCCGGAAACCGAATGTATCGAGTCCGACTGGAAGCAGTTCCCGGCCGGAACACACCGTGAAGAGATCTGGCACTGGATCGAGGATACCTATCATGTGTCCGTAGCAGAGGATCTGATGTATGCCTGTGAAGAACCGGAAAGATAAGAAAGGCGAAAAAAAAAGAAGAGGAGAAGTTCGGAAAGATGAAAACAACACTTAAGTTTGGCAAGATCGACGCTGAAGACAGAGGATGTGCGATCAATGCCGTGGATATCAATATGGAGTTAAAAACAAAAGACAACGGAACGCAGGTATTTTCGGCCTCTGCAAAGGTTTGGAACGGAAAGCATTCGGATATCATTATGGGCGGGCAGTGCATTGATACGCTGTTAGACGAATTAAGGAATCAGCTAAAGGAAAAAGGGGTCCTGGAGGAAATGGAAGAGATCGGAAGGCTCTGGAAAGCATACCATTCAAACGATATGCACGCCGGTACGCCGGAACAGGAAGCAGCTTTAAAAGAAGCCGGTCTTACCAAGTTTGCATCGGATTATGAGAAATGCTGCGAGTACCTTAAATCAGTCGGTATGTATGAGGTAGAATTAGAAGACGGTACGATGTACAAGTTTGGATGCGGGTGGCTGACACAGCCGATCCCGGAAGAGGATCTTCAAAAGATCGAAAAGATCATCAACGAAGGCAGAGAAGGGCTCAAAGAGATCATAGATAGCGAAAAAGAAGTGGAAATGGAGGAGCGATAATGCAGATCGCAGCATGGGATGACCGGGATCTGGAATAAGACGAGAGCAGGAGCGTAAAAACTCCTGCTTTTTTAGTGAAATATTAGTTTTCATATAACTATGGACGCAGAATATCACAGCTCCCGTATAGTAATAGGTAAAAGGAGAAAAGGATGAAGCTGACCTATCCCTACGAAGTCGATATTAAAACGAAAAAAGAAGCCGTCGATTATCTCAGAAACCAATGCCGTAATTGTCCAACATATTGTGCAAATTGGGATTGTTCGGGCGCTACAGTAATAAAGTGCCAGCGTTCTGCCAAATTGGTGGCTGCTGAATTTGGTGGTAAATGGGTGTATGAGACCGGCAAAGAAGATTGTGATATCACAAGTGGCCATTCCTCTTATTACGATGTCTTTCGGACAACGGATGAAGCCAAGGCGATCGAAACCGCAAGGACAAAAGGTAATGACTACCTGATCAGAAAAGCGACAATCGGTGGTGAAACCATAGAACAGACATACAGTGTAACAGAAGGATGGTTCTAAAATTCAATCACAAAGAAAGGAAATCTTAATGAAACTGGATTATCATAAATGTTCCAAAAAAGACGTCAAAAATGCTTTGGAGCTTGTTGCCAAAAAGTCCATTAAAGAACTGGAGATCAGTAATATTTCCCCATCTTTTCTGGAGGATGAGTTTGATATGGAGATCGATGAGGTTGAAGGTAATTGGGATATGGATTGGTGGGGAACACTGCATTTCAATGGTGTGCAGATCCACGCTTTTGGCAGCGCCCGCTACGGAACCGCTGCTTTGAGTATCGAAGAGGAGTAGGCTGGAGTTTCAAAAAGCACCGGATTGGACGGTGGCTTACTGATCACAGCGTGTTTTACAGAATGATAAAGCCTTTGCCTTTATTGGTAAAGGCTTTTTAAACATTGACATCTATCTGTCGATGACATATAATATTATTACACAATCATATAATAGGACGGTTCTCCATATGCCAGATTTAGACGACGAATTTTTTGATAATGAATTAAATGAAGAGCTTGAAAACAGAAATGATGATCAGAACCATATTTTCATTCTTGGTAATGCTTTCGCTTTTGATAAATTTTATTTTTCTGATAAAGAAACAAAAGAAATTTGCAAACTGATAAAACCAATGGATGGGTTTGAAAGTATTGCAATTCATGGTAATGCAGATCATTTCCTATTTTACTTTGATGAAAACAGCTATATTTCTGTATCTCCTGAAGAACTTTCTAATATGCTAAAAAGAGAAATGGAAAAAGAAGATCCTGGTTACCATGGAGGCAATATCCGTTTATTATCTTGTAGAACCGGTGAAAAAGACAATGGAGCGGCATATCAATTAGCGCAACTTATGGAAGTTGATGTTTTAGCACCAACAATGGATCTTGTAGTAAGGGATAAAACGGGTGAACTATTGATCACAAACGATGAAGCAAAAATAGACCGGTGGTTAGATATGCAAAATGAGACCTCTGATGGAGAGTGGCGGATCTTCCATCCCAAAGACAAAGGAGAAAAACATGAGTAAAATTTATATCATGGAAAACTGGACGGAATTCAATGAAAAAACAGACAGATCGATGAAAAACGATTTTTGTTCTGCTCCTTATCCTGGTATGCAGCAGATCGTTAATTATCTTAAAAATAATAATATCGCCGGAATCGCTTTCAAAACATATAAAGATGTATTTACCGGCGAAACAATCGGTCCGGCTAAAATATATAGCGATGATGAACTATTGTGGAATAGTTCGCTTCCGTATTATATTCAAAAATATAATTTACGGCTGCCAGAAGATATAGAGAAAAAGATATTAAATAAAATAACTAAAACTTCCCACATCTAAAGTGGGGACGCACCTTGAAAATTCAATATTTTAACCAACAAATTATAGATTTATGCCGTCTTTGCTAAAGCTGATTGCATATATTCTGGCAAACCAAGATAAAAATCGTTGATAAAGG
>JAFXQR010000200.1 GCA_017526985.1 Lachnospiraceae bacterium | reverse complement strand
GTACGGAAGCAAATGCGGCAACAGCTACCGGGCATATGCGCCGGTGCTTAAATATCGCGGAAGCGGCAAGAGAGCTGGGGGCAGAGGTGACGTTTCTCGTTGCGGAGCCGGTCTCCCTGAAACTACCGCAGGAAGCCGGTTTTTCCGTGGAATGTCTGAACCGGCCTTTTGACGCATTTGCCACGGAAGTGACGATTGTAGCAGAAAAACTGAAAGCGCTGGGGATCACGGAGCGCGACGATGCGGTGTATCTGGTGGACAGCTATTTTGTGCCGGAAACCTACCTGTGGGAAATGTCCGAGCTGGTACGGACGGCGTATATCGACGATCTGCATGAGCGGATCTGGCCGGTGGATACCCTGATCTGCTACGGAATGTATGCGGAAAACTACGATTATGCAAAAGAGTATCCGGGAGCGCAGCTTCTGTTGGGCGAGAGCTATATGCCCATGAACCGGATCTATCGGGATCTTCCGGGACACGTAATAAACGATGATCTGAGGGAAGTACTGGTCGTCAGCGGAGGAACCGATCCCGTGCATTTCCTGCCGCAGTTTTTGGAGCTGGTGGCAGAGCAAAAGGTATGGCAAGAGATCCATTTTACCCTGATCGCAGGGGCACTGGATCCGGATCTGCCGGAACTGAAACAAAGGGCGGAGACGCTGGATAACGTAACGATCAGCGGTCCGATCCCGCAGCTGAAAGAAGCGCTGCAAAACAGTGATCTGGTCATTACGGCAGCGGGGACTACTTTATATGAACTGGCGGCCACCGGCACGCCGGGCATTTGTTATGCGCTGGCAGATAATCAGATCCCCAATGCAGAGGCGTTTGCGAAACGAGAGCTGTTTTTGTTTGCGGGCTACATTCATATTGACGGATTTTCAAAGAAGACGCTACAGACACAGCTGGAACAGATGCGGGATGCGTCTTTAAGAAAACAGATGTCGCAGAAACTGCAGAAACTGACGGACGGCAGAGGGGCGGAACGGATCGCCCGGGCTTTATTGGAAATGTAGAATATGCGTTTATCCATTATCGTGCCGGTCTATAATATGGCCGCGGAGGACAAGTTAAAACACTGTCTGGATTCCCTGCTGGCGCAGACGGCAGAGGATTTTGAGATCATTGCCGTGGATGATGCGTCTTCGGATGCTTCGCCGCAGATCCTGAAGGAATATGAGAAGCAGACGGATAAGCTGAAGGTCATTTTCTGTAAAGAAAACCGCCGTCAGGGTGGAGCCAGGAACCGGGGGCTGATCGAAGCACGCGGCGAATGGGTCGGTTTCGTGGACAGCGATGATTTTGTGGATCCGCAGATGTATGCGAAACTGCTGAAGAAAGCGGAAGAGACCGGGGCTGATGTGGTGGGCTGCGACTATTCCCTGGTGACGGAATATACTTTTACGCCGGGGCAGATCGTAGAAAATAATACCACTGAGCAGACCGGTGTACTGGATATCGAAAAGCACAGAAAATGGGTTCTGCGTTCCGGCAGTATGGTGGTCAAGATCTATAAACGGGAACTGCTGACGAAGAATAAGCTGACTTTTCCGGAAGGGATCTTTTACGAAGATAACTGTGCGTCGCCGCTGTGGTCGCTGTATTTTACGCATTTTGAACGGGTACCGGAACCCTTGTATTATTATCTGACGGTGGCAGACTCCACGACACACAGTGTGAGCTGGGCGAAATGCTTAGACCGTGTGAAAGCGGGCGAACTGTTTTTGAAAGAATGCTGGGAACGCGGCTTTTTGCAGGAAGATGACCGAAGCTACCGGGATGAGATCATGTTCCGTTTTTCGGAACTGGCTTATATTATCACATTGTTTTCCTATATGTACAGCGGAAAACACCGTAACCCTGCGAAAACGGCATACCTGCGCAGGATGATTCTGAAGGAGTATCCGGAACTTACCGAAAATCCGTACTTTGACCGAATGGTACCGAAGGAAGACCGGAAACTGGTGCGGCTGCATTTAAAGTCCAACCTGATATTTTTTGTATATTATATATTGCTATTTACCTACCGTGGTTTCCGAAAATCTCTCAAACGGGACTGATACAGTATTCCGTAACAAGATGGAGACCAGGCGGGAAGAAAGAGGCGGAATATGAGAACTCTTGCGGTGATCACGGCCCGTGGCGGCAGCAAAAGAATACCGAGAAAGAACATCAAGGATTTTTTGGGGAAGCCCATTATCGCTTATTCGATCCGGGCGGCTATAGACAGCGGTGTGTTTGATACCGTGATGGTCTCTACGGAGGATGAGGAGATCGCGCAGGTGGCAAAGGCTGCCGGTGCGGAGGTGCCGTTTCTGCGAAGCAAAGATACGGCGGATGACCATTCCACCACGGCGGATGTGCTGCTGGAAGTGCTGGCGGAATATGAAACACGCGGGGAGCATTACGATGCGATATGCTGCATTTATCCCACCGCTCCCTTTGTGACGGCGGAAGCATTGCAGACAGCGATGAAGACTTTGACGGAAGGGGCTGCGGATACGGTGATGCCAGTGGTACAGTTTTCGTTCCCACCCCGCAGGGCACTTTTGTTACGTGACGGAGAGCTTGTAGCGCATTATCCGGAGGACCAGCTGAAACGATCCCAGGATCTGGAGCCGGAGTATCACGACTGCGGCCAGTTTTACTGCCTGCGCACCTCTTCGTTCTTAAAGGAAAAAAGGATCGTAATGACGCATACGTCGGCATTCCTGCAGGAGGAGCAGAACGTGCAGGACATCGATACCGAGAAGGACTGGGAGATCGCGGAGCTGAAATACCGGTTGCTGCACCCGTAAAAGCTTTTGCGGTATGGATCCCAAGGGAAAAGCATATTTTTGACAAGGATATAGAGATACATGTCATATTATTTGAGAAAAACATTAGAGACCGATTGTAAGCTGTTTTACCGTTGGGCCAATGATCCGGCGGTGCGCAGTGCGTCGTTTTCCACCGAGCAGATCGGCTGGGAGGAACATCAGAAATGGTTTGCGTGGATGCTGGAAAAGGACAGCATCGACAGTTTTGTGTGCATGGATTTCCTGCTGCCGGTGGGGCAGGTGCGTGTGGGGCAGGCGCAGTCGGATGAAAAGAAAGGCGTCATCAGCTACAGCATCGGTGAGGAGTATCGGGGACGCGGGATCGCGAAGCAGATGCTCTCGAAGCTGGAAGGCAAGCTTTCCGGAAAATACAAGGCGCTGATCGCCGAGGTAAAGCCGGAGAATGCGGCATCCCGCAAAGTGTTTGAAGACCTGGGCTACACGCTGCTTTCGGAAGATGAGGAAAAATTGGTCTTTGAGAAAGCTTTGGACGGGGCAACAGAATCAGCACCGGTCAAAAAGCCGCGGGAGGCAAAATTTGAAGTGCTGCGCGTGATCGCCATGCTGATGGTGGTGACGCTGCATTATCTGGATAAGGGCGGTCTGTTGCACAGCGTGGATGTAGATAAAAGCGGGGCAAATCTGGCATTCTGGCTGCTGGAGGCGTTCTGTCTGGTGTCGGTCAATCTCTATGTGATGATCAGTGGTTATTTTCTGATGGACAGTCGCTTTACCCTGCGCCGTTTGGTGAAACTGTGGTGTGAAGTGTTTTTCTATAGCGTTCTGGTGGCGGGGATCTGCCTGATCGCCGGAATCGCGGACAAAGACACCTATCTGAATTTCTTTAATCTGCAGTATTTCGTTTTACCGGTGGTGAATAGGCACTACTGGTTTGCAAGTGCGTATATATTGATGTATCTGTTCTCGCCGTTGTTAGGTGCGGCGGTGAAGAAAATGTCCAAGCAGCAGCATTTGATGCTATTGCTGACCATGATCTGCGTACTGAGTCTGCCCAAGTCCTTTGTGCCAGCAGAATTGACGATAGATGATCATGGATTAAGTCTGGTGTGGTTCTTATGCCTTTATGTACTGGCCGCGTATATCCGTCTGCACGGCATCCCGTATTTGAAGACCGGCAGAAGCTGTCTTGCGTGGTATGGTGTTTTTGCGGCGCTGGTCCCCGGCGGTATGCTGATCGTGAGCGGTCTGCGGCAGATTGTAGTAAACGGTGCGGCAGAGGCAGCAGCGGAGGGCGAAGGCTATCTGCTGGGCTTTTTAGATCCGGGATTCAAATACCTGCTGACCACCATGGACGATTACAATCACATCCTGGTGCTAGGGGCATCGGTTGCACTGTTCTGCTTTTTTGTGAATTGGAAACCGAAGAAAAATCTGGTACTGGATGTGCTGGCTCGTATCGCACCTTATACTTTCGGTGTGTATCTGTTACATGAGCATTTGATGCTTCGGTATGCGTGGCCGGTATGGCTGGGTGTGAACAAGGCTTATGGCGCGGCGCGTATCCTGCATCTGCTCCTGACGGTACTGATCATCTTTATTGTGGGTATCCTGGTGGATGCACTGCGCAGTCTGCTCTTTGATCAGGTGGAGACGCTGATCGATTGGGCAATGGGCATTTATTTTGCGAAGAAGGAAGTATGGGATTACCTGATCGTGGGCTTTTTGACAACGGTGGTGGCCTGGGTGACCTATCCGATCTTTGCAAAGGGTGTCTTCGGCGGGATGGCGGAGACCCTTCGTATTACTCTTGGAAACACGGTTTCATGGGTATTTTCCGTGATCTTTGCCTATGTCGCCAACCGTATCTTTGTGTTCCACAGCCAGAAGACCGGTTTCAAAGAGGTGTCCAAAGAATTTGCTTCTTTTGTCGGCGCGCGTCTGTTCTCCTATGGCGTGGATACGGGGCTGATGCTTTTGCTGGTGACAGTGCTGCATATCAACGAGATCCTGTCAAAGTATGTGATCGTCAGCATTGTGGGCATTGTACTGAATTATATATTGAGCAAACTCCTGGTATTTAAGAAACCGGCGAAGAAGGAAGAAAATACGGATGAAAAGCATTGATCTGAATCAAAAGACCATACTGGTGACCGGAGCGGCCGGCTTTATCGGGGCCAATCTGGTGCTGCGTCTGTTAAAAGACTGTCACGGCACACAGATCATCGGTCTGGATAATGTAAATGACTATTACGATGTGTCCATCAAGGAATATCGTCTGCAGCAGATCGAAAAGGCAGCTGTCGGTTCGGACTGCGAGTGGCGCTTTATCCGGGGCAGCATCGCGGATGCGGCGCAGATCAGATCGCTGTTTGCGGAGTATGATTTCCGGGTGGTGGTGAATCTGGCAGCACAGGCAGGGGTGCGGTATTCCATCGAGAATCCGGATGCCTATATGGAAGCCAATGTGATCGGCTTTTACAATATCCTGGAGGCATGCCGGCACAGTTATGATAACGGAGCGGAAGGCGTGGCGCATCTGGTTTATGCCTCCAGTTCTTCCATCTATGGTGCCAATGCGAAGATCCCCTACAGTACGGAAGATCCGACAGAGAAGCCAATCTCGTTGTATGCGGCGACCAAAAAGACGGACGAACTGCTGGCGCATGCCTACAGCAAGCTATACCAGATCCCGTCAACAGCACTGCGCTTCTTTACGGTCTACGGACCGGCGGGACGGCCGGATATGGCGTATTTCGGCTTTTCCGAGAAGCTGCGCAAAGGGGATAAGATCAAGATCTTCAATTACGGCAACTGCAAGAGGGATTTCACTTTTGTGGATGATGTGACCGAAGGTATCCGGCTGGTGATGCAGGGTGCGCCGGAGCGCGTAACGGGAGAGGACGGTCTGCCGGTCCCGCCGTATGCGGTATACAATATCGGAAATTCTTCACCGGTAGATCTGATGGAGTTCATCGGGATCCTGGCAGAGGAACTGATCCGTGTGGGTGTACTTCCGAAAGACTTTGACCTGGCGGCGCATGAGGAACTGCTGCCGATGCAGCCCGGGGATGTGGCAGTGACCTATGCCGATACCTCGGCGCTGGAGCAAGACTACGGATTCAAACCATCCACACCTCTCAGGGACGGACTACGGAAATTTGCTGAATGGTATGGGGAGTGGAATTCATAACGGATATTTGGGCGACAAAGAAGAAAGAGGACCTGAGATGAATAAATTACTTCAACAGATTTTAAAATTCGGAGCGGTAGGTGGTGTGTGTTTTCTGATCGATTTCGGCGTTACTATGGGACTGAAACTGATCGGCGTGCATTATCTGCTGGCCGGTCTGTGCGGTTTTCTGGTCTCGGTGGTAGCCAATTATATCCTGAGTTTTAAATTTGTCTTTCAGCGCAAGGAAGATATGGATCGCAAAAAAGAGTTTGTGATCTTTGTGGTGCTCAGCGCCGGCGGCCTGCTGATCAACGAGCTGATCCTGTATCTGTGCATCGATCTGGTATACGCAAGCTGGAACTGGCTGAATCAGCTGATCAATGAAAATCTGGCGACGGCGGCGGCAAAGATCGCAGCCACCGGTGTGGTCATGGTCTACAATTTTGTGACCCGTAAGATGTTTCTGGAGAAGAAGGAAGAGCCCGGAGCAGAGAAGGATCAGTAATGGCAGCGCCGCAGTCGGGAGAAAAGGAACCGAATATCATAAGACAGCTCTATCAGAGAACGCAGGAAATTATGCGGTTGCCTCAGATGGAAAAGTTTGTATTCCCGGCATTGCTGGTGATCTTCGCGTTTCTGGGGTACGATCAGGGAGCGGATCTGACGGATACCACCTACAGTCTGGGAAATTACGCAGAGTTTGGGCATTTACAGGGGGACTGGATCTACGCCACCTATCTGGCTAATCTGTGCGGGCATCTTCTGCTTACTCTGGCAGACCGACAGCTGCGTTGGATGAATGTGCTGACCGGACTTTTGCCGATGGCGAGCGCTCTTTCCGTCTACTTTGTATTTCGAAAACGGATCCCGCCGGTGGCATTATTTTTGGGAGAACTGATCGCGCTGGGGCTGTGCTGGTGCCCGACGGTGATCCTGTATAATTATCTTTCCTATCTGCTCTTTGTGATCGCCGGGTTACTGCTCTGGAAATGGTCGGAAAACGAAAAGGCAAGCCGTCTGTTTTTGGCGGGTGTGGTGCTGGGGCTTGCTGTGCTGGTGCGCGTGTCCAATTTGGTCTACTGCATCTGGATCCTGTTTGTCTGGTATCATCTGGCAGAGAAGCATTCTTCCTTCAAAGAGATCGCAAAGGTGACGGGGATCTGCATCGGCGGCTATCTCAGCGGCGTAGTGGCGGCATTTTTGATTTTGTTTCTTTCGGAGGCGCGTGTCGGCGGGATGCAGGGTGCCGTAGACGGCATCTTGGGAATGTTCCGCTGGGTAAGCGGTTTGTTTACTTCTTCTTCCGGGGATGCCGGCGGGTATTCCATGGGAGCCATGCTGAAGGCGATCCTTGACGGTTACTTATTTGGTGCCAAATGGTTTGCGCCGATGCTGGCAGGCATTCTGCTGGGGACCGTGATGTTTGGCATACAGAAGAAAAAGTTTGTGACGGTCAAAACACTGTTGTACCTGTGCGGTGTGGCGCTTTTGTTTGTGTACTATCTCCGCAATGGTGTATTTACCACCCGCTATTATAATAACGGCTGTATTTACAGAATCGGGACGGTATTTCTGCTGATGTTGCTGCTGTTGTTTGCCTATGTGGCATCGCCGTTCTGTCATAAAGCACTTTTGCGGAAAGAAAAAGGACTGGCGTTCTTTGCATTGTTGGCTTTGATCGCAGCGCCGCTGGGCAGCAACAATCATCTGTATGCGGTCTTAAACCAGATGTTTCTGGCAGCGCCTGTCGGGATCTTCCTGCTGGAGCGTTGGACGCAGGCGCAGGAGCGGAAAAACTGGTATCTGCCGGTACGTTGTATGTTTTTTGCTTTTGCGGCATTGTTTCTGGTCCAAAGCATATTGTTTGGCAGCGTTTATGTGTTTAAGGATGGCGAAGACGGCGGAAAGCGGGATTATGTGATCCGGCGGAATGCTGCGCTGGACAGGATGCATACCGGCGCGGTACATGGCGAAGCGATCGAAGATCTGGAGGTAGAGCTGATCCATCAGGCACTCCTGATATCGTTCGGCGATCTGCCGCAGGAAACGGAGGAGAGAGTGTGGATCACATACGGTAATCTGCCGGGACTGCATTACGCGCTGAGCCTTTCGCCGGCATTGTCTACCCTGTGGCCGGATCTGGACAGTTATGCGATCACCGATATGCAAAAAGAACTGGAGGGGCTGAAAGACCGGAATGTCCGGATCGTAACGGCAGCCCATATGCCCGAATACAGTGGGGATATGCAAAAAAAGTATTCCCTATTGCAGGATTTTATATATAATAATGGGTATGAAATAAAATATCAGAATGAGGAATTCATTTTATATGGAAAAGAATAAAGAATATCAGGAGTATCAGATCAAATTTAATGTTCCACCCCATACAGGTAAGGAACTGGACTATATCAGACAATGCATCGAGGCGCAGAAGATCTGCGGTGACGGGGCATTTACGAGGAAGTGCAACGCATGGTTTGAAGAGCGGATGCAGGTGAAGAAATGCCTGCTGACCACATCATGCACACACGCGACGGAACTGGCAGCACTGCTGATCGATATCAAAGAAGGGAATGAGGTGATCATGCCTTCCTTCACCTTTGTATCCACGGCAGATGCTTTTGTACTGCGCGGGGCCAAGGCAGTATTTGTGGACATCCGGCCGGATACCATGAATATCGATGAGACAAAGATCGAGGCAGCGATCACGGAAAAAACGAAGGCCATCGTACCGGTGCACTATGCCGGTGTGGCCTGTGAGATGGATACGATCCTGGATATTGCAAAGAGGCACAACCTGTATGTGATCGAGGATGCGGCGCAGGGCGTGATGGCGACTTATAAAGGCAAGGCGCTGGGCACCATCGGTGATCTGGGCTGCTACAGCTTTCACGAGACCAAGAACTACAGTATGGGTGAAGGCGGAGCGCTGCTGCTCCGGGATGAGCGGTTTATCGAGATGGCAGAGATCATCCGGGAAAAGGGTACCGACCGCAGCCGTTTCTTCCGTGGACAGGTGGATAAGTATACCTGGCAGGAGGCGGGATCCTCCTATTTGCCCAGTGATATGAATGCGGCTTATCTGTATGCCCAGTTGGAGATCGCGGATGAGATCAATCAGGCCAGAAGAAAAATCTGGGATACCTATTACGCGGGCTTAAAGCCGCTGCAGGATGCCGGGAAGCTGGAACTGCCGGTGGTACCGGAAGGTTGCGAGCACAATGCGCATATGTTTTATATCAAGACCAAAGACAATGCGGAGCGGACAGCGCTGATCGATTACCTGAAGGAGAACCATATCCTTTCCGTTTTCCATTACATTCCGCTGCATTCCGCGCCGGCCGGACAGAAGTATGGTCGTTTTGCCGGTGAAGATGTATATACCACCAAGGAAAGCGAGCGTCTCACCAGACTGCCGTTGTATTATGGACTGACAGAAGAGCAGAACGAATACATCGTTGATCGTATTCGGGAGTTTTACAAATAGGTTTGCAAGAACGCTTTATGAAAAAGCTGACATTTGAGAGCCGCTTTTTGCTGCTGATACTAACGATCCTGCCTTTTGCAGTGATCACATGCATAGCGCCTCCTGTCTATATTTTAAATGATGATCTGCAGATCGCATCGGTGCTTTCGGGGGCCTACAGCGGTACCCCGGATCTGCATACCGTTTATATGCGGGCACCGCTGTCCTTTTTCTTATCCCTGTGTTATCGAATAGTACCTTCGATTCCCTGGCTTGGCATTTTTTTATGCGGGACCGTGGTTTTGTGTGCGTATCTGATCTTGTGTAGCGTGACTCAGGAAACAGACGATGAAAAACAGCTCCTTCGATCCGCTCTTCCGGCATACGGTGCAGTGCTCTTATTTCTGCTGCTTTTGTACTGGCAGCCGCATTATACCGTCGTGGCAGCCTGCAGCGGAGCGACGGGGATCTTTTTACTGATCCGGAGCCGGAGCGGAGAAACGCTTCGGGAGCGGATCATGCAACTGCTGCCGACCTTTCTGCTTCTGCTGCTCTGCGACCAGATTCGTTCCCAGGTGTTTTTTATGCTGTTGCCCTTTGTGGGCATGGCATTACTATTTTGTTTTCTGCAGCAGGAAAAGAAAGTTGACTGGTTAAAAAAGAGCCTCCCTCTATGGGCTGGCTTTGCCGTGGTCTGGCTGGGGCTTTTCGGATTGCATCAGGCGGCTTATGCGGGAGCGGAGTGGCAGGCGTATCTGAAACTGAACAAAGCCAGAACGGAACTGTATGACTATACGCTGGTCTGGGAGAGCGATGAGGCCAAGGAATACTATCGGCAGTGCGGGGTAACGGACGAGGCGTATCCGCTGTACCGCCATTATGATCTGCTGCCGGATATAACGGTTACTGCGGAACGCCTGCAGAAGATGGCGGAGTTTCAGGAACCGTCAAGGACAGTATCCAATGTGCAGAAACTGAAAAATGTGTTGTATGACCTGCGGGTACATACACTTGGAGTCGGAGAAAACAGTGATCTTCCCTATGCGTATCTGCTGATCCTGTTGTATATCATAGCCGTTGTTGTGATCGCTAAAGAGAAAAAATGGTGGTATCTGCTGCCGGTGGCCGGAAGCGGATGTATGCACTTTCTGATCTACGGGTGGCTGCTCTGGCGTGGGCGCGCCCCGGAACGGGTGACGCTATCTCTTTATATGGTGGAGAGTTTTCTGCTGATGGCGATGGTCTTTGCTATGGCAGAAAAGAAGGAAGCGAAGAAAGGGATCAGTCATTGGCTGGTGATGGCATTTATGATCGCGGCACTGTTTCCGGCCGGGCTCAGTGCCGTTTTGGGTTACCGGGAACAAATTTCTGTTAATCGTTGCGATGATGTGGTATACTCTTATATGTCTGAGCGCCCGGAACAGTTATTTGCGCTGGAAACCTCGGCAACTGTAAACCGTACGGTACCGGTATTCGCAAGAAACGATACGGAACGGAATGTGATGCTGATGGGCGGCTGGCTATACGGCAGTCCATTGCAGGCAGCAAAAATGAAAGCATTCGGATATACGGATGTGCAGGAGTTGCTTACCGGGGGAGAGTGCTGTTATGTTTTCCGGGAAGCGAATCCTCTTTTGGCGTCAATGCTGGGGAAAGACGCGTTGTATGATGATATGGCGGGGTGGAGCGGGCTGGTTCCCGGGAATTTGGAAGCATATTTGCAGACAAATTTTGAAAGATCCATAAACCAGATTGATTGCGTTACATATGATAACAGGCCCGGTGATACACAGGGAGAGACGGTTTTGTCGTGGTATCCCAAGCAAATGGCTGCCTTCTATATCTTACAAGCCGGGGAATAATAATACTTGGAGTCATAAATGACGGAAGAACAGAGACAACGCATAGAAAAAATACAGCGTATCGAAGGTGATCGTGTATACCTTCGCCGTATCACGGAGGCGGATACGGACAATATCCTGCGCTGGCGTAATATGCCGCATGTGGTGGAGCGCTTTATCTATCGGGCAGAGGTGACCCGGACCGACCACGAAAAGTGGCTGGCGGAGCAGGTGGGCACCGGCAGGGTGGAGCAGTTCATTATTGTGATCCGGGAAAATGACCGCGAGATCGGCAGCCAGTATTTTACCCATATCGACTTGGTGGCAGCTACGGCGGAATTCGGCATCTTTATCGGGGAAGAGGATGCGCTGGGTAAGAATTACGGTACTGAGGTGCTGCGGCTGGCGTTGAACTATGCCTTTGAAGAGATGCATCTGAATGACGTGACCCTGCGTGCATTATCGGATAACGAACGTGCGATCCGGTCCTACGAGAACTGCGGTTTTAAGATCTGTCCGGAACAGACACAGAACGTGGTACTGGATGGTGTTTCCAAAG
>JAFXQR010000020.1 GCA_017526985.1 Lachnospiraceae bacterium | reverse complement strand
TGCTTTATTTTCGTTATGATATCCGATCTTTTCTATACTAAATACATCGCTAATCACTTCAGTGCTATACCATCCTTAATCTTCTCTTATCGTTCTAAGATAGTCTGAAAGATAATTCAAGGCCATTGTATATATATTGAATTCCGGTTTAATCTTCCTTCATTGCGCCTCTAATCCTGCTAAGAGACTCCGGTGTGATACCAAGATAAGTTGCTATATGTCTTTGAGGTACCCTCTCACTACTTTATATTATTTGCATTGACATATGTTAAGATTGAATAAGTAACCGTGTACCTTTACATTGACCGCCTTCACAAACAGGAAATCCGGTTTGTGATAAAGATCATAATAGTCAGGATACTTCTCAACAATCTCTTTTGTAGGATAGGGCTCCTCCATCTTAACAATCCGGAATCCATTATCGGCAAGTGTGTTTACTATAGTCGAAAACATCCTATGATACCGCTGAATACCTTCGACAAACCATGTAGAATCTTTTCTTCCTTCCACACAATAATTCGCAATATTCACATGAATCTTTTTACCGTTCTCATCGCGGGTCCATCTGTCGCCGGTACCTGAATAACATGTTGCAAGCGGGTGCTCCTGCGAAAAAATAAACACTCCTCCCTCACACAAAAGCCTTCGAACATTTTTTACCACACCGGAAAAATCCTCCACATAATGTAATGCCAGAGAACTGATTGCCACATCATACTCCCCATCAAGGCTTCCGATATCTTCCATTGGTATTTTCAGATATGTGATGTTCGGATCATTGTTTTCGCTCTTTGCTACAGCAAGCATTTTCTCGGAAATATCAATACCGGTAACCGATACTGCTCCTCTTTTCAGGTAATCCATACAGCGTTCTCCTGTTCCGCATCCCAAGTCCAAGATCCGTTTCTCTTTAAGATCCGAAAGAAGTGCATATAATGTCGGAATCTCAAACAGATTATTCGCATTCACCTCGCGCTCACGAAGTTTACTATATTCTTGAAAGAAAACCTCATTGTCAAAGATATTCTGCTTTGCCATAAAAATACTCCTATCCGATTACGCTGAGAAAAAATCCTACGCTACAGTGTCTTAACGAAAAAACGATTCATCGCAGAATGAACCACTTCCTTCGGGCGCTCAATCTCTTTATATCCGCATTTTTCATAGATGTGGATCGCCGCCTGCAGATTATCATGCGTTTCAAGGTAGGATTGCTTATAGCCTGCCTCCCGCATTTTATCCTCAATGAATCCGATCAGCTCATAACCCAAGCCGGAGCCCTTAGCAGTATCTGCCAGATACAGTTTCTGAAGCTCTGCCGTATCTTTCATCAGTTCAAAGCCCGCATATCCGATCCCGCCGATCACGATTCCGTTCTCATCTTCAATCACAAAATATCTGCGCTCATCATTCCCGTAAAAGTCACTCAGATGATCCAGTCCTTCATCAAAGTATACTGTTCCCGGAATATCCAGTCCAAACTGTTTTAAATTATCTCTCACAAGGGCAGCCACCGCCGCGTTGTCTGCCTCTGTCATTTCTCTATATTGCAACATTTGATATTCCTTTTCCTATTGCTGAATTATGCATATGCGTATAATTTCTCCATACACATCATCTCGAATGATATAAACATATCTCATAAATCAGATCGCCAGATATCCAAATTCAGACCACGCCCCGATTATATCATGTTACCGGAACACAGTCTATAAGCATCAAGCAAGGTGCACCCTTTGTTTTTTCGTTTAATTCACGGTATCTATATTTTCCACGATCACTGCGAAGCCTTCGCGGCAGACCGGATCGAGGGTGCTGACCATTTGCTCCTGCGCATCCCGGTTTTCGATGGTCCCGGTGATGCCGCATTCCTTTAGAGCCGTTGTCAGATAGGCTGCATACTGGTAGTCCGTTGTATACTGTTCTCCCCATGCCGGTGTATCGTCTGCCACTGCACGGAAAAGATCCGTTTGGGTTCCGTCCGTAAAGGTCAGTTCCATACGCAGCTGATCCTTTCCATACACCCGGTAGGTCGCGATATCCGCAATTCCATACTCTCTTTCATCGCCCCATTCCGTTACGACGATCCTATCCGATGAAAGCAATACATGCGCATTCACAGAGATCACTTCATAGGCTATTGCCGAGATCAAAAATACACCCAGCATGATCGCCATAATCTTTTTTCGCGCCAGGATCCAGGACGGATGAAACAGATCCCGGTCAATGTCCATCAAAAACAATCCCAAAGCACAACCGCTGAAGAGTTGCGCCGCAAATGCTACTCCGGTCTCTGTAGCGATGCGTACCGGTATCTCATCACTGATCCCCTGCATCATGATCTTCGAATCAACAATGGCGATACCGATCGTGATCACGATCACCATAGCAATGACCGATGCCAGAAAACGGATGAGCACATATCCGAAGTTCCAGAAACCTTCCGCGATTTTTCCGCCCAATGTTACTACATGCCCCTGCTCATAAGATACTTTCAGATACCGCACAGCAAAGACCACTGTCGGGATAGCTGCCAAAAATGCTGCAAACAAGGGGATATGCACTGTCCGGATCAGTTTAAGCGCCGCAAACAGAAAAAGTGCCGCTATACTCAGGATCGGAAACGGCAGGAAACGCAGCACGATCTCCGTATAATACGCCGGCAGATCAAAGCTGTGGCACCGAAGCATCTGCCCCAGATCCTCCCGGTCATAAAGCCCGGTCCGCGCCGTAGCAGACCTGTCTCTTTTGGCATCGATCGAATTGCGATAGAGTATCAGATACTTACTGATATACCCGTTACTTGATACGATCAATAACAAGACCGCCAAGGTGATCTGCAGATTGGCCAGCATTCCGGCTTCTGAACCGGCCGCTTTCTCACCGTCCAGCAAAAGCATCAGTATTGCTACGCCCCATGTAACGGCATATCCCCATACATCATGGTTTTGTCTGCCCACCTGTTTTCTGAAATTCTTTATGATCTCGCGCTTCATGCTCCGATCACCTCCCGCAAACTCTTCTCGCCATCCGCACCCAGCAGTTCAAAACGATCACCACTCTTTTGGATCGTGCCATTTTCCATCACACAGATCACATCCACGATGTCCGAGATCTCATCCACCAGATGCGAA
This sequence comes from Lachnospiraceae bacterium, assembly GCA_017526985.1. GTDB lineage: Bacteria > Bacillota > Clostridia > Lachnospirales > Lachnospiraceae > NK4A136. Next base: position 29,068 of record JAFXQR010000020.1, on the reverse strand, counting down.
CTGATCAGTACTCCGGTGCCGTTCTTTGCCACATCTTCCTGGATCAGTTCCAGGATATCCGTTTTGAAGACCGGATCCAGATTGGCCAGCGGCTCATCCAGCAGAAGCATCTTCGGATGTCTCGCCAGCGCAAATATCAGCTCCGCCTTCATCTGCTGTCCCGCAGACAGTTGATAGTACGCCTGCTCCGCCGCGATCTCCAGGTCTGCCAGCTGCATAAGTTGTTCATAATATGTATCATCAAATTCCGGATAGAGCTGCTTAAACAATTCCGTATTCTGACGGATCGTCAATGCCCCGGCACACCAGTCTTCGCCGCCGACATACGCCACATTCCTGCGATAATCCGGCAGATCCTTTCGTTTCACTTCACTTCCGTTCCACTCAATGCGTCCGCTATGTGCCTTGATCATTCCGCAGATCAGTTTCAGCAGCGTAGTCTTTCCGGCGCCGTTTCTTCCGATCAGGCAGCTGATCATCCCCGGTTCCAGTGTCAGCGAAACATCTTTTATTTCAAATTTCTTCTTATGACTTCCGGGATATCGATAATTCATATCCGTGATCTTCAACATTTTCTCTCCCTCTTTTCTCTTAATCCCAAAGAATGCCCAGCATATCCAGCGCTGCTTCCCTGCTCATCCCCATTGCTTTTGCCTCATCGACCCATTCCGACAGTTTCCCTTCCAGACTCACCGTCTTCTTTTCCTGCATATATTGCAGGTCCGGATTATCTACATAAAATCCCTTTCCCTGCACGGAATAGATCATCCCTTCTTTTTCCAGATCCTCATAGGCCCGCTTGACCGTGATCACACTGATCTTGGAATCCGCCGCCAGCGCACGGATGGACGGAAGCATCTCCCCTTCTTTCAGGCTGCCCGAAAGGATCATCTCTTTGATCTGCTGCTCGATCTGTTCGTAGATCGGCACACCGCTTTTGGCCTGTATATTAATATTCATACTGTTTTTCTCCTTTATACCTGCTGCAACGCTTTTACCTTTTCTGCTGCCGGATCATAGTCTTCCTTTTTCCAGCGTTTGAACATCCGCACGCAGCGTACGATTTCGATCAGCCCGGCAGCTGTTATGATCAGAATGTCTACCTGCCAGGTAGCCGCAAAAAAGGAATTGTCCTCCACTGAAGGGATAAAATGGATCCAGTAATAAAACATTGCTGCAAACGGTAATACCATCACCAAAGAAGGCTTCCTTCTCCGTTCCGAATCGATCACCTGCTCCAACAATGTGCCGAAAACCATCAGCATCTGGAGTACGAAAAATGCCACGCACATCAAAGGACTGACACGAAAGGTATTCAGCAGGCTTTCATCGTATCCCAGACCTACCCACAATACATAAGAGAGGATCCCCAGGAGCAGATACCGCAGCCAAATCATGCATACCCTTGTCAGCCGGCGCGTTTTCCACTCTTTTTCCGTAAGCGGAAGAAGATATTCTGCTTCACTGGAGAAATAGAATCCCACAGAAAATATGCCGGATGTCAACATCACACACCATTGGAATCTCCCGGAGCAGAGCAGCACCACCACAAACATGATCCGTATACCCCACATATATGGTGCATTTCGAAATATGGTGCGCTCCTGTCTGAAATAATCTTTCCAATAACCTTTCATTACCTCTCCCCTCCTTTTTCCGTGTAATACATGATCTCCTGCAAGGATGGATACCGGAGCGAACCCTGCAGTCCCACCGGAAGCATCTGTCCGAAGTCCTCTTTTGTCCCCTGCAACAGGTATTCGCTGTGTGTCTCCCGGATGCGTTTCCCGGTGATCAGCTTATCCGGGATTGATGCTTCCTCTTTGCTGTCGATGGATAGCAGCCGGTAACGGTCACGCATATCATCCACACTGCCAAAGTATCGTACCGTTCCCTCATCCCCTGCTCTGCCGATCCACAGCAGTTCATCCGCGATCTGTTCCAGTTCCGTGACTAAGTGACTGGATATAATGACCGCACATTCCTCATCCGCTACCAATGTACGGATCTCCTGATAGAAAGCATCCCGGAATTCCACATCCAGGTTGCCGGCGGGCTCATCCAGAATGTACAGCTTTGCCGGATAGCTTAAGGCAAATGCCAGCTGCGACCGTATCTTCTGTCCTTTCGATAACCTGGAAGCCACCATCTTCTCCGGTACCTCATATTTTTCCAGCAGTGCTTTGTTTTTTTTCAGATCAAAGCCCGGATAATAATATCCGTAGCGGTCCCCGATCTCTCTTGCATTCATGTTTAAGGAAAAGGGATAATTCTCCAAAACATAGGCAATGGCGCTGCGGTATGCCTTCTCCTCTTTTGCAAAATGCTTTCCGTTCAGGAACAGTTCTCCCCCATCCTCCGGATCCGGGTCCAGCCGGTAAGAGCCCATCACAGATCGTAACAATGTGGTCTTCCCGCAGCCGTTGACGCCGATCAGTCCCAGTACCATCCCTGCTTCCAGAGTAAAATCAATATCCTTTAACCGATAAGTACCGATCTTTTTATTCAGTTTCCTGCATTCCAGCAATGCCATAAGATCTCTCCTTTTCCTGCTTTGTTCCCTGTTGATATATGCACAGTATACACAGTTATATACACGCTGTCAAGCAAAAATTTTCATTCCGCTTGCGCATCGCTAAAAAAAATAGTATGATTACTTTTCGTTGGTTTTATGGAGCAAAAAGAATATGAAAGAAATGACAAAAGGCAGCCCCCTGCGGATCATCATCGCTTTTACGATCCCGCTGATCCTGGGAAATCTGCTGCAACAATTATATAATATCGTAGACAGCAAGATCGTATCGGAGTATGTCGGACCCGATGCCTTTGCCGCGGTTGGTCTGACGGCCGTGATCAGCAATACGCTCAACGGTTTTATCAACGGCTGCACCCAGGGCTTTGCCATACCGGTAGCCCTGCATTTTGGCGCCCATTCCCCGAAAATGATGCGGAAAAACATCGCCGGTTCCCTCAAGCTGGTGGTGCTTGCGGTAGCCCTGTTGATGAGCCTGGGCCTGCTATTCATCGAGCCCATACTGCATCTTTTGAACACCCCGGAGGATATCTATCAGGATGCGCTCTCCTATATCCGCATCATCCTGCTGGGTATGCCGTTTATCGGAATGTATAACGAATGCGCCAATGTACTGCGTGCCGTGGGCGACAGCCGCACACCGCTGCTTTTTCTGATGCTCTCGGTATTTTTAAATACCTGCTTTGATCTATTGATGGTGAAAGTCTTAGGTCTGGGGATCTGTGGCGCCGCCATTGCTACGATCCTTTCCCAGTTTCTGTGTGCCGCAGCCTGCCTGCTCTTTATCTTCCTGCGCTACAAAGAACTGCTGCCGGAAAAAGAAGACTGGAAATCCGATCGCAAAGTATACGGAAAACTCATAACCAGCGGACTCTCCATGGGATTGATGGGATGCATCGTCAATATCGGCACTCTCATCCTGCAGAGTGGCTTAAACGATCTGGGTACCGCGACCATCACCGCGCACACCTCGGCAAGACGTTTCATCGATATGCTGATGATCCTGATCTATACCTACGGTTTCACTATGACGACCTATTCCAGCCAGAATCTCGGTGCCGGAGAATTTAAGCGCATCCGCACCGGGATCCGCACCAGCATCTGTATCGTCAGCGTCATCTCTACGATCCTGATCGGCGTATGTTTCCTGCTGGCCCGTCCCGTGGTACAGTGGATCGCCAGCACCGACGATCCCGTTATCGTACAGATGTCTGTTGATTACTGCCGCTTCAATGTGCTGTTCTTCTATGCCCTGGGACCTTTGTTTATCTTCCGCTGCTCTCTGCAGGGACTGGGACACCGCTTCATACCGCTGCTGGCCTCTGTCCTGGAACTGTGCATCAAGATTCTGTCCGTAGTCTATCTGGTACCGCGTTTTGCCTACTGGGGTGTCATCGTAGCGGAACCCTTCAGCTGGATCGTGATGACCACACTGCTGGCCTGCGGTTATCTGCATACCATACGGCATTTAAAATAATCTCGTTCCCGCCACACAGAAGGGACAATTTCCCGGGCAATATAATGTCGGAACAAGAAACAGCAGCAGACGGATCGGCCTTTCCTTTTCCCGGTACGGGCCGTCGTTTGCTGCGCAATCGTATGCTTTCACTGTAAGATCATGTCCAAACAGCCGAAGCGTATCTGTTCTTTTCACCTGCATTACATGACCACCTGATTCTTCCCGTGATTCTTTCCGTAATAGAGTTTTTCGTCGGCCTCGGAGATCCACAGATCATGAGACTGACCATTCTCATATCCCGCCACACCGATGGTCACGGTGATCCGTAAGTTCTTCTCTTCGTAGCGAAAGGTTTCTTCCTCGATCCGCCGGCAAAGCTTCTCCACAACTTTTGTATCCATCTTCTTCCCGCCGGAAAGAATGATAAACTCTTCTCCGCCCCAGCGGCAGACGATACAGCCTTTGCAGACCTCCTGCGCCATCTCTGCGATCCGCCGCAGGATATGATCACCGCAGTTATGCCCATAAGTATCATTGACCTGTTTGAAATCGTCGATATCCAGAAGTGCCAGCCAGCTTTTGCCCTTCTCCAACTGGCCGGATTGTTCCAGCTGTTCCACAGAGGCCAGCAGATAATGCCGGTTATACAGACCGGTCAGATTATCCATAAGTGCCATTTTTTCCAGCTTTTCCTCAGAGGTGATCGCCACATGATGGAACAGACAGACATAGAGCAGCACGATACTGAAGGATGCCACGGAATTAAACGAGATCAGGATGTCTTCCGCCACTCTGGGGATCACATACAGCGGCTCATGGGATCTGGCATAAAGGTACACCCAGGAATAGCAGGCCACATGTAGAACCATCAGGATCGCCATGGGCAATTCTTTTTTCAGCACTCTCCGGTGAAGATAGCCATTGTAACTGATGCAGCTGAGCATTCCCAGCGCATACAGCTGAAAAGCCGGTGTGGTCCCCAGACTGATCACACCCACGATCATCATCGCCATGATCACGGTATAGATGATCAGGGATGAGATCAGATAATGTTTTTTAAGTATCAGATAAATATTTGTCGAATTGACGATCAGTTTAACATAGATCAGATAACGGATCAGCGGCAGATCATATAGGATCCCCATGACAAGAAAGAATACATCCGTGCACAGCAAAAAAACTCCGAAGAATAATGTCAGATGCTTGATGAAAATGCTGCCCTTTACTTCCTGCCCATTTTTCTCTGCTGCCATATTTTACCCCCATTATAGAGACAACTGACTATCATGATTATACCATGTCCGTTCCCAGTATGTCAGCAGTTTTATACTATCAATAGCTGCCGTTCTTTTTCTTAAAAGCTTTTTTATTGGCATACATGATCTCATCCGCCATCTTAAAGACCGTTCCCGGGCCCTCTCCCTTTGACGAATCCGCCATACCAACCGCGCAGGAATAACGGTGCTCCGGATCGTTTTCTTTTTCCATCCAGATCCTCTCCAGCTTCTCTTCCAGCGCATTTAACAATTCTTCTCTTTTTTTATAATCCCGTCCTTTTAAGATGACCGCAAACTCATCCCCGCCGGTCCGAAACACCGGTGAATGGGAAAAGGCCTCACACAACACCCGACAGCAACCTTTGAGATAGACATCCCCCGCTTCGTGCCCATAGGTATCATTGATCATTTTCAGATCGTTGGCATCCATCACCACGATGGCATAGGCATCCTTGTTACCCAGGCCTTTGATGCACATATCAAATGCCGTCTTATTCCCTACATTCGTCAGGGAATCCCTATATGCCACATTACCCAGTTTGCTGATCTGCGCATCTTTGAAATGGATCTCATCCTCGGCTTTTTTAAAATAATTGAGATAGAAGATGCTTTCCTCTTCCGCTTCATGCAGCGCATCATACAGAATACCGATCTCATTGTCAGCATGTATGTCCAGCTTCTCCAGTGCAGCAAGATTTTCGCTCCGTTCCTCTTCTGTATCATGCTTAAATGCTGCAACGGTTTTGGCAATGGATAACAACGGATTGGTGATGTTCCGACGCAGATCCAGCACAAACAGCAGCTGCAACGCACCACCTACAAACAACAGGATCACATAGAGCGTCACTACAAAGCGGATATTCTGCTTGTGCCTATCGGTCATAGAAAAGTCCACGCAGGCACTGGCAACATAATTACCGTCCGCATCCAATACCGGCTTGGCAAAGGAAAGCAGATAACCATCCTCCCGCGTATAAGCCGTCTCAAAAAAAGGTTCCCGACTGTGCAACAACTCTTCCAGCAGGGACGCAAAGGGTTCAGGCGCAGTATAAACTGTCCCTACTTCTTCTACACTACTCTGCAACGGTGGATCGGTGTATTCCTCATCCAGATCGATGATGATCGTTGCCTCCGCCGGATCCGACTCATAGAAACGATAGATATACATATAGAAAATATCCGGATAGTTATCTTTCAGGAAATAGTAATACTTCCGGATATCCAGATATTCCTGTGAGCTGAAATTCTCTTCAATATAGTAATCCATTTTGTCCGGATCCAGCGCTTCGATCATCAAATTGGTCACGCCATCCGCCATACGCCGGTATTCCTCGATCATACGCCGTTCTTCACGAAAATAGGTGATCACTCCCACAAATGCGAGCAATACCAGATATCCGATGGAAAACATCAGCGGAAGCCGCTTTGCGATCGATTGAAAACGGTATTTTTCTGCTTTTTGTCCCATTGCTTTCCTCGTTAAACTGAGAAATATATTATAATATTGTTATATATTACCATATTTTATTCAAAATAGCAATGCATCATTGTGTATTATGTATAATTCTAATCAAAAAAACCTTCAAACACATCGTTCAAAGGTTTTCACTCTTGCGTCGGAGTGACTGGATTCGAACCAGCGGCCTCCGCGTCCCTAACACGGCGCTCTAGCCAAACTGAGCCACACCCCGATATGAAATTATTTGTTGGAATCAAGCTGCCGAGCGGAATCGAACCGCCGACCTCCGCATTACCAATGCGACGCTCTACCATCTGAGCCACGGCAGCAACTTTGTATCACCGAGTGTTAATGATACCAAATCTATCGGTATCTGTCAATAGTTAAATTACTTTTTTTATCTGATTTTTGTTCGGATCCTGATCCGGGTTACAGGGAGTACCGGTTTTTGGACTTTTCTCCCAGGATGCGCACATCCTGATTGGTCAGCTGTAGTTCATCACAGATCCGCAGTGCCTCCTCCAACTGTGCCGAATTGACGCAAAAGACCGGTCTGGCCGTCTCACGGAAAAACACTTTTCCGACAAATCCCGGTTCCTGCCAGCGGATAAAATACGAGATCCTGGCATACTGCAGTGCCGATGAGATACGATGCCGGATTTCTTCCACCTTCTTGTGCTTGATGGCAACGATCTCGCACAGATCGATCTCGTTATTCACTTTTACCCTGGTCGACATATCAGCCATTAAGATATCCTTCTCTCTGTTATAGTATGCAGTTTTGTATTATGCCCTTATATAGATTCGATCACTGCCGCAGAATAGCCATGGGGCACCTCGATCAGCTCCGCACGGATACGGCTGCCGTCCTCGGTAAACTCGAACGCCGCAAAACCGCCGCCCTGTAATACGGATGTGAAATCCAGCTCATCCAGCGGCTGGGATAAACCTTTTCCGGTATATTTGATATAGCTCTCCTTCAGACACCACAGATCAAAGAAGGCCTTTTCCGAACTGCTGGCCGGCAGACTTCTTAAATATGCCGTTTCTTCCGGATGAAAGAACCGCCCCGCGATATCCGCCTTGAGCTCTTTCCACTCCTGGATGTCCGCCCCCACCTGCTGTTCGGAAAGCGCCACCAGCACCATCTGTCCGGAATGGGACAAGGAAAAATGCAGATCAGGAAAATCCTTAAAATACGGTTTTCCCTGCTCCGTGGTCAATATCTCATAGATCCCCGCCGGTGCATTCTCACCCAGGTATTCCCTTGCCGCGTGCTGCACCAGCAGACCTGCCGCCAGCGACTGCGCGCGCTTTCTGGGATCTTTGATCTGTGCCGCCTGCGCCCGCCGGAGCGGGTCCACCTGCGTCAGCGCCGTTTTTACATTAACCTCGTTTTCCAATACCCGGATTCCCGAAACATAAATCTCAGCCATAACCCCACACCCCGTTTTTCAGATCTCGTAAAACAAAATCTTATTTTTTGAAGAACTCTTTGATCTCCGTAAAGCCGTCTGCCGCCAACTGCTCCTTCTGGAACTTTTTATTCTTGGCCATACGGACCATCAGCACGGTATTGCCCGCACGACGCTGTTCCTCAGCCTGCACAAATACGGCATCCGTCTGCTCTCTGTCCATGCCTTTCTCTACCAGGAAGGCCACTTTGCTGCCCTTCTGCGGCACGGTAAAGCCCTGCTCCAGCAGAATGGTAATGATACGCTCAAAACCGATGGAGAAACCGCAGGCCGGCGTATTCTGTCCGGTAAACTTGCCGATCATCTCATCGTATCGGCCGCCGCCACCGCAGGAAGAACCGAACTCTTTCAGTTCCACTTCAAAGATGGTACCGGTATAATAGCTCATGCCACGCACCAGCGTCGGATCAAACAGCAGTGTAAAATCTGCGCTCTTTGCCGCATTCACACCGGAAAAAATCTCGCTTAAGTTGTCCCGGCACGCTTCCGGCAGGGCATCTCCCATCACACCTTCCAAAAATGCCAGTGCCTCCGCACCGTTCTTGTCCTTCAGTCCGTCAAACAGCCCCATATACTTCTCTACAGCAGCTGCATCGTATCCGGCTTCTTTCAGCTCATTTGCCACGCCGTCCGCGCCGATCTTGTCCATCTTATCCAGAATGATAAAGATGCTGTCATAATCCGTCTCTGCAAAGCCTGCATAGGAAGCCATGGCCTTTAACATCCGGCGGTCATTGATACGGATATTGAAATTTTTGAAATTCAGTTTGCCCAGCAGCGTCGTGGTCGCCAGGATCAGCTCGATCTCGGCCAGATTGGACGGCTCGCCCAGGATATCGATATCACACTGCATAAACTGACGGAAACGCCCGCGCTGCGGCTGATCGGCTCTCCAAACATTGCCCATCTGCAACGCCTTAAACGGTGTCGGCAGTTCATTGGCATGTTCGGAATAGTATCTGGAAAGAGGTACCGTCAGATCGTAACGAAGGCCGCCATCCACCAGATCCGCTTCACTCTGCGCGCTGCCCAGATCCAGTTTGTTACCGCGCTTTAAGATCTTGAAGATCAGCTTCTCATTCTCGCCACCCTGTTTGTTGGTCAGATTTTCGATATGTTCCACACAGGGGGTTTCGATCTGTGTAAAACCATATCCTTTATAGGTATCCCGGATCAGTTCCTGTACATAAGTTCTGATCTCCATTTCTCTGGGCAGTACATCCTTCATGCCCTTGACCGGTTTCTTTGATAGTGCCATTTTGTTTTCTCTATATCCTTTCTAAAATAAAATTATTCACATCTTATAAAAACAGCTTATAAAACTGATGACTCAGGCGATTTTCAAACTCTTCCATCGGAAGCGGCTTGTCAAAATAGAAGCCCTGTGCCACAAAACACTGGTTATTACGCAGCAGTTCCATCTGCCGCTTGGTCTCCACACCCTCGGTCACGCATTCCATGCCCAGCTCGCGGATCATATTCACCACATGCTTATACATCAGACCGGTGATGCTTTCTTCGTCCGCTTCGGTCTCCGGCAGGAGGCTACGGTCAACCTTGATCACATGCCAGGGGATCTCGCGGATCAGGTTGAGCGAAGAGTATCCCATACCGAAATCGTCCACCGCCGTATAAACGCCTTCGCTGCGCAGTCCCATAACCACACGTTTCAGATCCTTAAACTCCACATCCGTGGTGGTCTCGGTCAGCTCGATCTCGATATATTCGTGCGGCACCTGATGCTTATCCACCACCTGCAGGATATGCTCCAGCATGTCTGTCTCCACCAGATGCTTTCTGGAGAAATTGACAGAGACGCGTACCACATTGCGCCCTTCCTTAAGCCACCTTGCAATGTCTTCACAGACACAGTCCAGCATATAATAATCCAGTTCGCAGATCTCCACACCCTGTTCCAGTGCCGGTATGAAACTGCCCGGCGGTACGATCTTGCCATCCTTGATCCAACGGCAGAGCGCTTCCGCTCCAGTCAGTTCTCCGGTCTCTACATGTACCTTCGGCTGATAGTATACCTTGAACTCCCGGTTTTTCATTGCCATCGGAAATTCACCCTGCAAGCGCTGCAGACTTTGTTTACTGGCCCGCACACTGTCATCATAAAAGACCACATGGCCGCTGGTTCCCTGTCTGGCCAGATTCAGTGCCGTCATAATACGATCCAGCAGCACCCCCGGCCCGTCAAACACAAAATCCTCCGGGATACTGTATAAACCGACGGACACATATACCGTTACGCGCTTTTCATGCGCATCATCATAAGCTACCGGCGTACCGGCGGTTACCGCCAGTACCTGGTCTACCAGCCTCTTTTCAAACGCGATGGTAAAATTATCTCCGCCCAAACGGCATACCATTCCGTTCTCTCCTACCGCCATCTCCATCATCTCGAAGAAGCCTCGCATGACCTTGTCTCCCAGAGGCCTGCCAATCTCCTGATTGATCAGTCCAAAGTGCCGCAGATTGATGCATCCCACCGTCATAGATGTTAATTTTTTCTTTTCCTGCAGATTTCCCAGATACCTTGTAAAATACCGCAGATTCGTATAACCGTACTCATCATAGAATCCCAGCTGCTCCACTACCCGCAGCAGGCGATTTCTGGTGATAAATGCCATCATCGCACGCAGCATCAGATCCAGACGCATCAATTCTTCATCATCCAATGCCGGTGCATCCTTCGCCGCATACAGCGTTCCGATCAGTATCGCGCTGGTTGGGGTCACAATGCGTCTGTGAAGGATTTCAACCTCCCCATGCCCGTCATCGTGATCGATCATGATCTCACCATCATGATTACGCTCATGCTGCGGTGTCTGATAAAATTCCGTTACACCTTTGGAAATATGAAACAGCTGGCAGATCCGTTCGAGACAATCAATAAACTTCGGCCGCTCAAGCCTTTCCACTGTTGCCATAATATCAACCATCTCTTCAAACAATGCATAAAACTGTGTCTTCTTTTCTTCTGTCAAATCATATTCCTCCGAATTGGATTTCTCTGTATTTCGAAAACGGTTCTTTACAGATACGAATCCGTCGTTTCCGGTTTTTTCCTGTTCCAGTGATAACCGACGATGGCTCCAACCATACCGCCGATGATATGTGCCAGATTGGAAATGTTGTCTTGTACGGCAATGCCCTCGTACACCTGCTTGCCAATATAGATCAGTGCTACCAGGATCACCGTTACCGGCAGCTCCCCGTCCTTAAAACTGGTAAAAGATGTCAGCAGGATAAAGGCAAATACCACACCACTGGCGCCACACAAAGCAATATCAGCAAAGAATACACAGTGGATGATGCCGGTCACCAGCGCCGTCAGTGCCATGATCCAGGCAATCTTCTTGGTTCCGTATTTTTCTTCCAGCATAGGACCCAACAGCAGGATGAAGGACATATTGCCGATGAAATGCTCCCAGCCGCTGTGACCGAGCACATGAGTAAACAAACGAAGATAGGTCAGCGGATTGGTGAAACGCGACCGGTAGGTCATAAACAAAATCTCATTGGTCTTGCCGCCTGTGATCAGTGACAGGATCAGCGCTATCAAACTGATGATCGCAAAGACCAATATACAAGGCGCATTAAATGTTACCTTGATGTGTTTCTTCTCTTTCTTCGGTTTTGTTTCTGTTGACATGATCCACCCCCTCAAGTGATTGTAAAATATTTATGCGAAATGCTTATTCCTCTTCCGAAGAAAGCGCCTGTGCCACATGATCAAAGGTCACTTCTTTTGGCTATAGTACGACCATAATACTATTATACCATATAGATGGGATGTTGCAACTTCAAAAAAGTCCGGCAGATATCGTGCTCTTCTGCCGGACTTTTGCTCTCTTTTTTGTCTTTGTGATCGTTTATGCTTTATTCTTCCGCATCCTTCTGGGGAAGTACGCACTGAAGATGCAGCTCTTCCAACTGCTTATCGCTTACCGCAGAAGGTGCATCCATCATCAGATCGGCCGCGTTCTTGTTCATCGGGAAAGTGATGACCTCACGGATCGACTCCTCACCGGTCAGCAGCATGATCATACGGTCTACGCCCGGTGCCGCGCCTGCGTGAGGCGGAGCGCCATAAGTAAAGGCGTTATACATTGCCGGGAACTTGGCTTTCACGGCATCCTCGCCCAAACGAACCATTTCAAAGGCCTTGACCATGATCTCCGGATCGTGATTATGTACAGCACCGGAAGCCGACTCATAGCCGTTGATGACCAGATCGTACTGGAATGCTGTGATGGACAACGGATCCACCTCGCCCTTTGCTGCCTTTTCCAGGATCTCCAGACCGCCGTTCGGCATAGAGAACGGATTGTGGCAGAATTCCAGCTCGCCGGATTCCTCGCCGATCTCGTACATCGGGAAATCCACGATCCAGCAGAACTGATACTGTTCCTTGTCCATATGCTCCGGGCAAAGCACGCCCAGTTTGGTCCGCATTACGCCGGCAGTCTTCTGTGCTACCCCAAGAGGCCCTGCTGCCAGTCCGACAAAGTCGCCTGCCTTTAATCCCAGCCCTGCGATCACTTTGTCTTTGATGGGTGCTACAAACTTGGAAATACCACCCACGATCTCATTATTCTCATCTACACGGAACCAGAAAGTCTTGCGTGCCGTCTGCACTTCCACATCTGCCACCAACTGGTCGATCTGCTTACGGGTAGCCTTGAAATCAGAAACCACCACTGCTTTGATCTTTGTATCCGCGCTTTCTTCAAACGGTCCGAATCCGCAGCCGGCCAACAATTCGGTAGCATCGGTCAGTTCCAGATCAATACGCAGATCCGGCTTATCCGTTCCGTATTTTTCCATGGCTTCCAGATACGGGATGCGTTTGAACGGTGCCGGGGTGATGCGCTTGTAGATACCGTATTTCTCAAATACCGGTACCAGCACTTTCTCCAGAACCGCCAGCACATCTTCCTGATCGGCAAACGCCATTTCCATATCCATCTGGTAAAACTCACCCGGAGTACGGTCACCTCTGGCATCCTCATCACGGAAGCAGGGCGCGATCTGGAAGTAACGGTCAAAGCCGGAGGTCATCAGCAGCTGCTTGAACTGCTGCGGCGCCTGCGGCAGAGCGTAAAACTTGCCCGGATGCTTTCTGGCCGGTACCAGATAGTCTCTGGCGCCTTCCGGAGAAGAAGCCGTCAGGATCGGTGTGGTGATCTCCAGGAAGTTTTCCTCAGTCATCAATTTACGCAGTTCCGCTACCACATTGCAGCGCAAAACGATCTTGCTTTTTACTTCCGGATTGCGCAGATCCAGGTAACGGTATTTCAGGCGCAGATTTTCATCCGCTTCCTTGCTGCGATTGATCTCAAAAGGCAGCTCATTATTGCGGTTACGTCCCAGCACGGTCACTGATGTCGGGATCACTTCGATATCACCGGTCGGGATCTTGGGATTTTTATTGCTGCGTTCGCGCACGCTTCCTTCCACACGGATCGTGGATTCCTTGGTGATCTCTTTGAAACGCTTCACCATCTCTTCGTCTTCCACTACCAGCTGTGTCGTGCCATAGTAGTCGCGCAGGATCACAAATGCGAGATTGCCGCCCACCTCCCGCATGTTCTCCATCCAGCCGCAAAGGGTGACCGTTGCTCCCACATCAGAGGCACGCAGCTCCCCACAATTGTGTGTACGTGATTGTGTCATGTTATTCTTCCTCTCTTTTCGTACAAATATTCAAAAAGTATTCAAATCCGTGCCATTATAGCACTAATCCGAATACTTTTCAAATCCAAAAATCTATTCAGGTCTTATGATCTTACATACTCGCACGATAGATGTTCAGCATATCCTGTTCGTTCAATACTTTGGCAGATCCCATCGCGCCACCCACACCGATCGCGCACTTCTTCGCCATCAGCGCCAGCTCCTCTTCCGTAGGATTTACCCCCAGCTCCCGCAGATTGGTCGGCATATGGATACTGCGGTAAAACTCTTCCATCGCTTCAATACCACAGAGAGCGATCTCTTCATCTCCGCCCCGTTCCTCAACATCCATAACATTGACGGCAAATCTCCGGAACCGGTGCAGACAATCCTTATAAACATATCTCGCCCAGCTGCCCCAGATGGCTGCCAGTCCGGCACCGTGGGCCACATCATAGAGGCCACCCAACTCGTGTTCCAGTTTGTGCGTCATCCAGTCTCCGCCGTCGTTTCCGCAGCCGGTCAGTCCGTTATGGGAAAGACTGCCTGCCCACATCACTTCCGCTCGCGCCGCGTCATTCTGCGGATCATCGCGCAGGATGATGGCGTTTTTCTTTACGGTACGTAACAGACCTTCCGCCAGCGCATCCGTGATCTCCATATTCCCGCCGTTGGTAAAATAGCGCTCCATGGTATGCATCATGATATCCGTGCAGCCGCTGGCCGTCTGATAATCCGGCATCGTCTTGGTCAGATCCGGATTCAGGATCGCAAATTTCGGTCTGCCATAGTCACTGCTGTAGCCGCGTTTGATGAGCCCTTCCTCCTTGGTGATCACCGAGGAATCACTCATCTCACTGCCGGTAGCCGCGATCGTCAGGATGACACCCAAAGGCAGACATCCCGTGGCCGTCCGCTTCCGGTCATAAAAATCCCACACATCGCCGCCATTCGCCACGCCATAACCGATGGCCTTTGCGGAATCGATGGCACTGCCGCCGCCTACGCCCAGCAAGAAATCGACACCTTCTTTTTTGCACAGCTCGATGCCTTCATACACCAGAGACAGATGCGGATTGGGCACCGCACCGCCCAGTGTCACATAAGCGATGCCTGCTGCATCCAGTGTGTCCGTCACCCGCTTTAACAACCCGCTGCGCACCACGCTGCCGCCACCGTAATGGATCAGCACCTTGGTACCGCCAAACTCTTTGATCAGCTCCGCCACACGGCCTTCCGTATCTTTGCCGAAGATCACTTTGGTCGGTGTAAAATATTTAAAATCAAACATCTTTTTCTCCTTTCCATTCCTGATCCGTTTTTTCAAATGCGGATCTCCGCCTCGGTATCATCCGCCAGCGTTGCCTGCACGCAGCGATCCTTTAAACCGATCTCATAATCCCCCTTAAACGCTTCCACTTCCGCAAAACCGTTTTCATCCGTAGTGATCACCGTATCCGTCCACCATTCTTCTTTGATCAGTTTTTTCAGCATATCAAAAGACGGCTTGCGCGAAAAATCTTCTCTTACCACACCGCTCGGTGCCTTCAGCCACGCCCCGTCTTTGAAATCCCAGGTGGTAATGCCCTGCACCAGCGGATGCGAAAACAGGATGCGGTACATCTCTTCCATCTCGCGCGCCTGGCGCTCCTCTCCTTCCGGAGTGGTGGGCCAGCTCTCCACCTGCCAGTCATTTAAGTCCACGATATGTGCCGGCATGATCTCACCGGAGATCAATGTATTCTCCGTAAAGTGAATGGGCAGGCCAAAATGCTCAAAACGCTCCAGCACCTGCTCCAGTTTTTCCCGGCCCCAGTAGCCCTGGTGCTGGTGCGACTGGATACCGATGGCGCTGATGGGTACCCCCGCATTCAGGCAGCCGTCGATCAGGATCTCATAATCGATGGAGGTGTTAAAATCATTCAGCAGAAGGGTTGCCTCCGGATTGCATTCGTGCGCTTTGGCAAACACTTCTTTGATCAGACCCACACGCCCCTTTTCCTTACAGATACGGGTAATCGCGTTGTCATACTTATCAAAGATGGGCATGATGACTACTTCGTTGATCACATCCCAGATGTCGATCACACCCTTGAAGCCCGTCACTTCGCGCTCGATCCTCTCCAGCTGCTTTTTCAGTATCGTGGCATTGTCATACTTCATCAGCCAGTCCGCACATACCGTGTGCCAGCACAGCGGATGACCTTTGACCGTGACACCTCGCTCCTTCAGATACTGTGCCGTCTTCATAAGACCATCTTTGTCCGGCTTACCTTCCTCACGCTCATAACCGCCCCAGTAAAAAGGCAGAGTGGCATAGTTGAACACTTCCAGCCAACGGTCGGTCAGTTCCTTGTAATTCTCCCGGCCCCGCACCACATACGGCATAAAATCAAATGCACCGCAGCCGAATAGAAATGCATGGTTGGTCTGTCGGATCCGGATCTGCTGCCCGGAGCGAGCCTTCCCCTGAGCATCTGCAAAACGGATCTTCTTTTTTACTTTTCTGTGTGCTGTCTCCATAAAAATACCTTCTCCTTGTTTTTTGCTGATTTGATAATAGCATTCCCCCAATAGCGCTATCTGCTTATTATTTGTTTTTTTCTGTATCAGATTTCGACACCGCTTTATTTTGCGTTCTTTTTCTTGAGATGCAGAAGTTTGTGCAGCAGCAGTGCCGCCGGAAGGCCCAGCGCAAAGGTGATCTCACAGTGCAGCACATTATTCCGGATGTACTTTAACGGCTCCAACTGGCCGCCGAATTTATAGCAGAACAGTTCCACAAAGATACCATGAACCAGATAAAACTCCAGCGTGATCTTGCCCATCACCTCCAGGAAACGGTTGCCGATCTTTATCTTCAGGCTGCCCAGTATCGCACCGAATACCGCCACGATCGGCAGCAGGGATTCACAAATAAGGCTCAGGAAACGCTCCTTGGTCCGATCCATACGCGTCATCCCGTTATCCCACATTGGGTTTGCGTCACAATAATATGTGTGTCCGAATTTTGCCTGCGAGATCAGATAGATCGGATAGATCAGCAATACCGCCAGGCTCACATAAAACACATAATGCTTCTTCAGATGCGCCACGATCTTTTCTTCGTTCATGGCAAAGAGAATACCGATGGGGAACAGCTCCACGGAATTGTACCACCATTCACCGCGAACCCATCCGTTATTGTCCAGATTGTCATGCAGTACCAGATTGCAAAACTCGTTATGATCAAAGGATGCGGCAAAGATCTGATAGGCCAGCGTACATAATAAAACGATCACAAAAGCGACTTTTTCATTTTTGATAAAGCGGAATGCCAGATAAAAGAACAGATACAGGAACGGCATGATGATCACATACCAGCCGTTGGGATTGGCCAGCTGCGCACCACTGATATAGTACAACAGCTTGTTGCCCCCCATATCCTCGTGCAGCACGAAGATACGCACCAGCAAAAACAGGATGTGTACCACATAGCCGGTCACGATCAGCGGCACGATACGGCGCAGGATAAACTTGTTCTTAAGATAATCCTTTTTGGTGTGGACACTCTTATACAATCCGTAACCGGATGCAAAGATAAAGAATGAAGTAAACACATAACCGGTGGGCACGAAGAATTCCAGCCCCGGAACAAAATATTTTTTATCGATCCAGGACGCGCTCCATTTCTGGCTCACATGATGGAACATGATCAGCAGCGCCACAAATCCCTGCCATGCTTTCATCTGCTTCAGGGACAGGGCATCTTCATTCCACTCATCTTGCTTTGCAACACTGCTTCCCGCAAACAGTATCACCAGCAATAAGGGATAAACCAGATAGATCCAATAGTTGATATCTTTCATTTCACATTACTCCCTCATACAGTTTTTCTTTTTTGATTTTTTGATTTTTCAATCTTTACAGATACTTGATCTCACAGTGTACACTGTCATCTTCGCCGATCTCGATCACACCGTAGCTCGGCTGCCTGCCTTCCTGTCTGGGATATGACAGAGAACCGGGATTCATCACGATAATGCCATCCTGCTCATGGATCTCCGGGATGTGCGTATGCCCGTAGAGCGCGATATCCGCCCCTTCCGCAATGGCTTCCTCTCCCAGTGTGTCCGTGTCAAAACGCACCCCGTGTCGGTGTCCGTGTGCCACAAAGATCTTTTTGTTTCCGGCTTCGATCACGCGGTCTGCCGGGAATCGTCCGGAAAAATCCATATTACCGGCTACGCCCAAAAACGCAAAGGTGATCCTCTGCCGTACCCGGTCTTCATCGCCGCAGATGTCTCCGCAGTGGATCAGCATGTCAAACCGTTCATCCTGTTCCAGCAGATCATCCAGATTCCGCAGGTCTCCATGGGTATCACTGACTACCAGTATCCTCATCCAAGCACTCCTTCCCTGATCAGCAGATCCCGCATAGCACGGATCCCTTTTCCTCTGTGACTGATGGCATTTTTCTGCTCCCGGCTCATCTCTGCCGTGGTGCAGCCGAATTCCGGCACATAAAAGAACGGATCATAGCCAAACCCTTCCGTGCCGCGGATCTCGTGTGCCACCCGCCCCTCGATGGTCTCCTGCACCGTCATGGTCTCCCGTCCCGGTACGCATGCCGCAATGGAGCACACAAAACGCGCGCTTCTTTTCTCTTCCGGCACATCCTTCAGCTCTTCAATGATGTCCTGCATCGCCTGGGGATAGGTGCGGTCTCCCAGCCAGCGATGACTCATCACACCGGGCATCTTGCCCATGGCATCGATCTCCAGCCCGGAATCGTCCGCCATTACGATGGCATCGGCATATTCCGGTACATTGTTTCGAAGGTATGCTGCGACGGCTTCCGCCTTGATCGCCGCATTCTCCCGAAAGGTCGTACCGTTTTCTTCAATGTCTCCGGTAAATCCCACCTCCTTCATGGTTTTTAATTCTACATCCAGGCCGCTTAAGATCTCGCGGATCTCTACGACCTTATCTTTATTGCCCGTTGCAAAAACGATCGTCTTCATCTTTCCTGCCACTCCTTATTCTCCGATCAGACGGTCTGACCAGAAACTGTTGTTGTAAATGTCCGTAAACTTGTACATTGCCACATAACCGCTGTCCAGATAGGTGTTGCTGATCTGCATATTATCTGTCACAGTCATGGTCTCGCCCAGATAATAGCTATCCTGATAAGTACCGTCATAGCCGTAATAGTCACACAGGAAATCCAGAGTATCACCGCTCTTCAGCTCTACCAGACCTCTCGCCTGTGTCTCCGTTACCTGCGCGTCATAGTCCGGATCCGCGCCCGCGATATAGCCATTCGGATTTTCTTCATCAAAGATCAGGATCAGCTTGACCCGCTCACCGTTTAACATAGCCGGAACATAGCCGGTGATGGTGTAGGCATCGCCGCCTTCTTCTACGGTATCTGTATGGTAATAAGCCACCGGCTGGTCATTGATGGACAGCCATGTGCCGTCCACATCCGCGATCAGATTGCCGCTGTCATCGATGCTGTAGAGATTGTCCAGTCCCAGATCGATATAGCCTTCGCCGTCATCTGCGAAAAGATTCAGATCGATGCTGTGGATCAGTCCCCACTGGTCTTCCGCGATAGCGATGGCCTTATTGCCGTCTTCCGTATCGTGCCAGGTAAGCTTGGAAGCATCAAACTGGTTTTCAAAAACAAAGTCTGCCGCATCCTGATCGGAAATGCTGCGTCCGGAAGAACTCAAGCCGGAAACCAGCGACAGGATCGCCTCTAAACTCTGCATACCGTCTGCCGAACCGCCGCCCAACATACTCACCGGTGAGGACATACCGCCTGCAGCCTGCCCGGCTCCCTGCATACCGGCAAATTCACGGATACAGTCCGCATACTCTGCATCCACGCCGATCTCTTCATAGATCTTGCTGGCTTTTGAAACCGAAGATGTCTTCTGATACGGGAAGTACACAGAAACACCGTACGCATTGGTCATATTGGAAGAAGTACGGTTGTATTTGACTGCCGAGAGAAGTGTTTCCGCCAGTGCATTGCCTTCCTCGGTATTTAAGTTCTTTGCAAAGTTTACCAGATCGATCTGATCGATATGGGAAGACTGCGCAAACTCACGGGAAGACACACGCGCATCCGAAACCACACTATACTGCTTCTTTGAGATCAGCCCGGATGTGCTCTGGGAAAATGCCTTAAAGTCATCCGGCAGGGTCTGGGACAGTTCTGCCAGATCCACGATGGACAGGGTTGTCTTCTGTCCGCGGCAGGAACGGTCACACACATCCACAAAATCGTCGATGATCTTCTTGCCGATCTCGATAGTAGGCATAGAGGTATTCTTGGACAGATCCGTCAGCCAGTTGGTATAGTACCAGCCCACGCCAGGCTCCGTCTCTTCGGATGCAATGATGTAATCCGCATATTTGCTGATCATCAGGTCGGTCTCCACCGTTGCCATCAGGCAGGCATCAAAACCGATAAAATCAAACTTCTGTCCGGCATTCTTCAGCGCCGTATCGATACCGGTCAGGGTCATAGAACCACTGGAAGCGTGTGTTTCATCATAACCATAACCGGATAAAGAACCGCCGCCATGATCCCAGAAGATCAGCATCTGTCGGTTTGCCGGATAGTTTTCAGAGCAATAGTTTATAAAGGTCGTCAGGTTGGCAGGATCGGTCATTGCCCCATTGCCCATATTTTTTTCCAGAAGGCTCATTCCGCCTTTCTTTACCTGCCAGATCTGGTTGGTGCTGTTGGAGATACTATTGGTCTTCCACTGCCGGCAGCCACCGGTATACACAATGATGTTGACCTTATCGGAAAGTGTAGCGGATGCCATTTCATTTAAGTCATTCGTTGCCATACCGTACTTGGATTCCAGATCCGTACCGCACATATAGACCATGATGGTCACGGTATCCTTACCGTCACCCATGATCTCGGTGTAGCGGTCTCTCGCCTCTGCTGCCACTTCTCTGTTCAGATTGCCGGTATTGGCCTGCTGCACCCAGTCCGAAGAA
Organism: Lachnospiraceae bacterium; assembly: GCA_017526985.1. Lineage (GTDB taxonomy): Bacteria > Bacillota > Clostridia > Lachnospirales > Lachnospiraceae > NK4A136. The sequence goes on along the minus strand of JAFXQR010000020.1, from coordinate 8,175 downwards.
GTGCCGCTCACCTGACCGAAGGCACTGCTGCCGAAGCCGCTGCCAAGAGCCACCTGCGCCACGGAGGAGATCAGATCCCCGCCGGTACTGCCGCCGGATGTTGCTCCGCCATCTGCGGAACCACCACCGCCGCCCAAAAGTGCTCCCAGGCCGCCACCGCCGCCCAAAAGCAATACCAGGATAACGCCGATGATGCCAAGATTGCCGCCGCTTCTCTGCGGTCCGCCGGAACCACTGCCGCCTCCCATACCACTGCCGCTGCCGACCGGTCCCGTGCCAAGGCCTTCCCCGCGCTTATGCACGCCATTTCCGCTTCCTGTCACATTTTTCTGTCTGTTTCTTGGTGCTTCTGCCATGATTATTATAACCTCACTATATCTTTTTTCTGCCGAACACCTCATCCGGCCTTCGGCCACCTTCAGCTACGGCATACAGTCCTGCTAAACTCACTTCGTTCATTAAGCAGGAACTGGTACCCTCAAGGGGAAGGCAAGTTAGTTGCGTACTTTTTTCGGGGGACGGGGTCCCAGATACTGATAGAAATAGGTTTTCAGCATTCCGTTATAGATCTTGCGGTTTTTATCCGCCTTCCGTCCGATCTCTTTTTCCGCGTCCTCATAAGATGTGATCATATACATAGACCAACTGTCCAGTGCTCGGTAACGCTCTCCGATGGTCCGGTACAGCGGTGCCAGCGCTTCTTTTTCTTCCAGCCGCTCACCATACGGCGGGTTCATAACGAGAAAGCCGTATTTCTTCGGGTGGCTGAGCTGCTCCACGCCTCTTACCTGGAAATGGATCAGATGATCGACACCGGCCAGCTTTGCATTGGCACGCGCCGTTTTGATCATTTCCGGATCGATATCATACCCCTGAATGTCCGTCTCCACATCCGGCGTCAGTTCTTCTTTTGCTTCTTCCACGGTATCCTGCCACAGCTTTTCCGGAATGCTGTCCTTCCAGTTCTGTGCCGTAAATGTACGGTACATGCCCGGTGCCATATGTGCCGCCATCATGGCTGCCTCGATGGGAAATGTACCGCTTCCGCAGAAAGGATCCACCAGAATGCGGTCGCCATGCCATGGGGTCAGCATCAGCAATGCAGCCGCCAGATTTTCCGCAATGGGCGCCTTGGCCGTCAGCTTGCGATAGCCTCGTTTATGCAGGGATTCCCCTGTGGTATCCAACCCCACCGTCACTTCATCATTCTTCAAAAATACGCGGAACGGATAATCCGCACCGTCTTCCGGGAACCACTCGATACCATAGATCCCCTTCAGCCGCTCCACCATTGCTTTTTTCATGATGGACTGGATATCCGACGGCGAAAAAAGCGCGCTCTTCACGCTGGCAGCCTTTGCCACCCAAAACCGCCCGTTCTTGGGGATCCACTGTTCCAGTGGCAGTGCTTTGGTCCCCTGAAACAGTTCTTCAAAGGTCTCGGCGTGAAAACTCCCCAGCTTGATCAGGATGCGCTCCGCCGTTCTGGAATAGACATTAACACGGCAGACTGCCTCCGCATCTCCTGCGAAGGTCACTCTGCCGTCCTCAACTTCCGTCACATCATATCCCAGGTCTGTGATCTCTCGTTTTAATACCGCTTCCAGTCCGAAATGGCAGGGTGCGATCAGTTCAAATCGTTCCATTTTTTCTTCTCTTCGTTTTTCTTTAATTGTGCATGGTTTTCTCTGCCCACACACCGTATGATTATACCACATCAGCCGCCCATTGTCTAAACAAATCCGGCGGTTTCCCTGCATGCTTGTATGTGCGTTTCTATATGTGTTTCTGTGCGAGTTTGCTGTTGCTTTTTGTACAACCGTATTTTATACTGAGATTGTTATTTTTCAGGTATTATTCAACTGTGATAAAGGGGGTATGTCTTTATGAAACTGTTACTGATCCGCGAAAATGAATCCCAGGAAGACTATGACGAGATCGTAGTGAAGCTGAAACGCTCCCTGGTCGACAGCGGCTTATCCACTCGCATCTCCAAGCTGGATTATCTGCGTCCGGACGGCAAATTTACCGACGAATACATTGAAGATATGGTGGATGAAATGATGGCCCGCATCGATCCGGAATACCTGATGAAACGCCCGCTCTTTGATGCCGTGACCCTTTTACGCCGCTTAGAGAGCAGCCCGGAGAACTGAGTCTGATCCCGAATGAAAACAGAACTGATCTACAGTAAAAACCGCTTTGAAGAGATTGACACAGCCTTAAAGCAGATCGAAGCCTTTCGTGCCGGCTATCGTGATATGATCGAGACGCGCACCGGTTGCGGAGTCGGTCTTTTTCGTGTACTGCTCAACCGTCTGCGCATCTCCCTGAAACCCTCAAATTTTCGGGCACTGCAGGATTCCGACCGCACCCTGGAGGAAACCGTGGCAGAACTGAAATCCTTACGGGATCTGGTGGAGATCTCCAACACACTGCAGGATACATATCAGAAATATAACGGTAAGATTGACTTACGCATTAAGGATAAAGGGAAGAAAGGCTATCTTCTGACCATCGGGACATCGGGGTACTCTGATACTCTCCCCAGAGGCGGAGTCATCCGTATTCCTGCTATGCAGAAAGAATACTATATCTCTGCTAATGTGATCGATAAAACCTTTCGCCGCGGAATCGTCGACTTTTCATGGTTGGATGGTGAACTCTCCACACAGGCCCGCTCACTTTCTTCTGTGACGGATTGCTTAACCGCGCTCCCTACTGCGCAGAGATCTCTGCCGATGCAGCGCTCTCTCCCTGCTCCGGTCTTTGAAGATGCCGGCGATAATCCGGTCGATATCCTGGATTAGAAACATTCCCTGATTGAAAGCGCCATAGAGATATGGTATCTTTAAAGATAAGTAGCATTAGAAAATGCCCAGGCCTGCTCCATGACAGCATCCATTTTTTCAGCTTCTTTATGGATGCGCGCCGTACGAGAGGTTCGTTCCCGACTGATGGTCGCCAGACTGAACGAACGGAACATATAGAAATAAACAAATAAAAGCGGTAGCAAACCGCCTATGATATAGACCAGGATCATTCTCTGCCGCAGCTTAAGCTGCCGCAGACGATCTCTTATTTTTCGAAAAAGATGGATTACTCTTGTGATGATTCACTTTCTTTTTTCTCTTTTGATTCGGGTGTTCTGCACCAGTGTTCGCAAGCTTTGAAAAGAAGAAAACTACCGTACTTTTTTGATTCCCCGCACAGGCAGGTACCCTCATAATAATAACAATCCTTACATTTTTTGACTTCCTCACCCTTCGCCATACACATACCCCCATTTTAGATAAGTAGATAAGTCAAAACCTGCAACTTTATATAAAATATAATACATCTTATTAAATGTATTTACAATAGGGGCCGCCAATTGAAAGCGCTTACTATTGATTTTTTCTCTACCGGCATTGGGATTGTCAGAAGAATTTCCAGCGGGTCAGGAAATAGCCGGGAATGACCACGATGATGAAGAAGGCCCAGCTGATGAGCGTAAAAGTTTTGATGAACTTCTTCCCGTTTTCCGGATACTCCCGCACATAGATGCGATAATTGATGACCGATGCCAGCGAACCGATCAGGGAACATAACCCGGCGGTATCTGCACCATAGATCAGCCCTGCAAAGTTTTCCGTAAAAGGATACAACACGATGGATGCCGGCACATTGGAGATGATCTGGCTGAGTCCGATGGCCCACCAGTACTCATGTCCCGCTACCGCCTTTTGCAGCCACGCAGATATGCCCGGATTACCGGCAATGGAACTGGAAAAAACGAAAAAGCAGAGGAAGGTCAAAAGCAGGACATAATCCACCTGCCGGAACAGCCCGTGATGCACGGCCAACACAGTAATGATCACGATCACAACGGCTGCCGGCCAATACTTCGTCCTGGTCACAATGGTCAGCAGGATCATCACAAACAGCGAAATATAGGCAATACGGCGTACTTTTTTCTCCGGTGCCCATACCCCCGCTGCCTGCGCTCCGTCCATCTCGATCCTTTCCTTTACATCCTTGCGATAGAGGGTAACGATAAAGATCACCAGGAGAATACCGGAACCGATGCATAAGGGTGACATGTGCAGGATAAAATTGCCGGCGCTCGTGCCGGACTGCGCATACAGAAACAGATTCTGCGGACTGCCAAAAGGCATCAGAAGCGACCCGCGGATGGCCGCGATATTTTCCATAGAGATCACCGGCAGGATATAGTGTTCTTTCTTACCACTGCGAAACAGCAATATGGTGAGCGGCACAAAAATGATCAGTGATACGTCGTTGGTAACGAACATGGAGGTACAAAACACACCGAATACCAGAAAGAGGGACAATGCCACCATGGTGTGAAAACGCGCACTCAAAAGGATCAACGGCCGGAAAATATTCTCCTGCTTAAAACCCTCCAGCACGGTCAGCATCATAAAAAGTGTGCCCAGCGTATGCCAGTCGATCCTTCCGATCAGAGAGGCGTCGGGAGGTGTGATCCATAAAGAAACCAATGCCGCCAGTACGGAAACTGTGAGCATCGGTTCTTTTTTCAGAAATGCTATGATTTTATTTGAATTTTTATTTAAACTATTACCTGATGAATTCTTCATAATTACATATATCTTCGTTTTCCGGAAACCCCTGCCGGTATCCCCGATGCGGTTCCGGAACTATTCGTCCCCTTGCATTTTGAACAGATTGAACCAAACTTGATCGGCGCCCCACAAAGCAGACATTTACCGTCTCCTGCGCCGCCGCCTGCTTTTTCCAGCCGCTGCTGACGAATATACTCATTTACGACATCTGCACGCACCCCAAGAACTACGCACAACTCTTCCTTTGTGGCTGCACCATGATCCTTCATATACTCGCGAATGCGCCCGAAATCGTCCAACTCACGCTTCCCGCATTCCGTGCACTCATACTCTCCGGAACGGATCTGTTTCATCCGTCCACCGCATTCCGAGCAAATCTCTATCTTATTGTGTCGTAATAGTTTCTCCAGTTCTGGCATCGCCTTACCCCCGTACAAATCATCCTGTCAACCGGCACATTTTTTGTGCCACCCTGCTGTCTGTCTTTATTATATCACTTTATCGTCCCATTCACATCATGGATATGGATCGTTACTCTGCCGTTTTCCTGTTTGTATTCAAATACACTCTTGTCTTCCAGATATTCTACCGGCACCAGGATCTCAATCCCGTTCTCCGTCACGATCTTCTGTTTTTTTGCAAGAGACTTTGTGGTCTTCGGACTCACATACACCGGCTTTTGCGGGATCTCAAGATCTTCCGAGCGTTCCGTAAAACGCTCCTGCGCCTTCGCATTATCCGCAAACACCGTTTCCTGAATACGTACCGGATCGATCTTTCCCTGCTCCTTAGCTTCATTTGCCACTGCCTGACGATACTCAAACACCTTCTTGGGAGCTTCTTCTTTATAACACTCCTTGATGGTATCCAGCACCGCTTCCTGGATCACCTGCACCGTCTCTTTCTCAGACTTTTTCAGGCTGATCTGCAGGATGCGCTCTGCCATATAGTCCACGCTCTCCCCATCGATCATGCAATGCATATCCGACATCCACACCTGCCGCTCGTAGGGATTGATATAAAAATAGTCATATTCCTTCTGGGTATGCATAGGAAGCAGACGCATATCCTTACGCCATACCACCTTGCCGTCATCAGTTTTCTCGCAGGTGAGCCTCGACTGATAGTTCAGCTTAAAGAAGGCAATGATCGGCTGTTCCTCTACCGTAGCAAATACAAACAATCCGCTTCCTGCCGACAACCCATAAGCTTCTTTCAGCAATTCGTGCATCTCATCCGTGATCACTTCCACAAATGCTTCAAACGCCTCCGGTTCTTCCGGCACGATGGTCGCCAGAAAATCATCCAGATGATACTCCGCCTTTTTCGCCGAGGTCGTATCAAAATTGTGTGCAAACAGCTGCAGTATATATTGATAGATCTCCCCATCCAGATCAATGGTCCATTCATTATAATCCACATACGCCTTTGCTGCGTCAATGGAACTGATAAAAATGCGGTCGATCTCTACTTTCGATTTATTCATAGATCAAATACCCTATTTTATAATGTAATCCCTCAGTAACCAATCATCCTTTTTCATACCTGTGCCGAAAGCAGACTACTGCTTATACCGCGAAGTATGTGCTGTTATAGCGATACAAGGGCAGGCACATCTCCTGCGCCTGCCCCCATAGTCAGCTAAGCTTCAAAATTTCTCAGAATCCATAGAAGAAGGAATCAATATCGTCCTCATCCAGTCTGTCACCCAACTCCGGTGTGATCTCGATCGTGATGTAATCCTGTGTACCATAGGAATCATCATACGGGAAGAAGATGTAGTACAGCTCAGTATAGCCATATTCATCATCCGGATTCTCGCAATAACCTAAATAGATATCCTCACCGTTCGGTGCGCCGCCCGGCAGAACTACATCATAATCGAAGGAATAGTTGTCAGGAATCGGATCGCTATCGTCACTCAGCTCATCCGGATGCATGGTGTAGTATGCATTGTACGGCAAATCACCATATACCCAGAAATAGTCGCCGTTATCATTTTCGAACTCCAGGAAATCACCCTGATCCTGATCCAGAGTATATCCATCCGGAACATAGATTGTAAAGGTGTCACTGGAAAATTTAGCACTAATCGTAGCTGTAGATCCACCCGCACTTGTTGTAGTCGGCTCCGGTCTCTCTGTCGGTTCCGGTTTCTCAGTCGGTTCCGGTACCTCAGTCACTTCCGGTGCTTCGGTCGGCTCCGGTTCCGGTGTCGGTTCCGGTGCAGCTTCCTTAACGGTTACCTTGATCGTTACGGATTCACAGCCCTTACCGCTGATGGTGATGGTGGTCTTGCCTTCACCGACACCTTCTACCTTGAATCCGTCATCATATTCTTCAACGATCTCTACCACATCCTTATCATCAGATGTATACTCCAGACGTACCTTCTTCAGATCGTCATAATTGGAGATCTCTACCGTTGCTTCTTCACCTACTTCAATGCTCAGCTTGGACGGAGATACCTCGATCGTCTTGGTTCCTCCAAACCAGCCCAGTGCAAAGCCGGCTGCCGTAACACCACCGATCAGCAATACTGCGATCACGATGATTGCAGCTACCACACCACCCTTACCCTTCTTGGGTGCTGCACCACCTGCCGGTGCCTGTGCAAAATTATTCTGCGGAGCAGCATTAAAACTGTTCTGCTGCGGTGCTGCGTTAAAGCTGTTCTGTTGCGGTGCCGCATTAAAGCTGTTCTGCTGCGGCGCTGCATTAAAGCTGTTCTGCTGCGGCGCTGCATTAAAGCTGTTCTGCTGCGGTGCTGCATTAAAGCCTCCCTGCTGCGGTGCTGCATTAAAACTGTTCTGCTGCGGCGCTGCATTAAAGCTGTTCTGCTGCGGTGCTGCATTAAAGCCTCCCTGCTGCGGTGCTGCATTAAAGCCGCTCTGCTGTGCTGCTGCATTTGCTGCATTGGGATCTGCTGCCTGCGGAGCTGCCTCTGCCGGGAATGCATAGCCACAGTTCTCGCAGAATTTCACAGTCGAACTGTTACTTCTGCCACACTGCGGACAAACTCTTCCGTTATCCATCCTGATACTCCTCCTTCATAATATATGGTTCCCATAATTCTTTTGGATTTTTCCGGCCTATGCCAAAAAATCACATATCAGTATATACCATAGAAAAGAAAAAGTCCATGAAATAATTTTGTAAAATTTCAATTTTTTTTCAAATTTTGTTTGACAATTGTATTGCTATGTGCTATTCTATCCTTCGGACGTTGAAAAGCGCTCCGGAATGTGCGCGTAGCTCAGCTGGATAGAGCGTCTGGCTACGGACCAGAAGGTCGTGGGTTCGAATCCTGTCGCGCACATATCTCTTACCCCGGTATTTACCGGGGTTTTTTATTTCCAGAAACAATCTTCGAGATTCGTAGTTGTGTGGCTGGCGATCACATCGCGGAAGGCACCTTGCCTTCCCCTTGAGGGGAAGGTGGCGCGCCAGCGCCGGATGAGGTGGACTCTGGCCTGCCGTAGTCTCCGCCAAGTCGCCGGGCAGTAAAGACAGTTTTCGAGCTGTGCCTTCGCAAGAAGTTTGTTCACCAAGCGCATCCCCTAAAACCGACTCGCCCTTGTAAACTTGC
>JAFXQR010000199.1 GCA_017526985.1 Lachnospiraceae bacterium | reverse complement strand
ATCCAGCGCATCGCGGTCCATCTTGTTGATGAACGTAAAGATCGGGATCCCGCGCATCGCACAGACCTTAAACAGCTTCCTGGTCTGCGGCTCCACACCCTTGGATGCATCGATCACCATGACCGCAGAATCCGCTGCCATCAGGGTACGGTAGGTATCCTCCGAGAAATCCTGATGTCCCGGAGTATCCAGGATGTTGATGCAAAAACCGTCATATTCAAACTGCAGCACGGAGGAGGTTACCGAAATACCTCTTTCCTTCTCGATCTCCATCCAGTCCGATACCGCATGTCTCGCCGTTGCTTTTCCCTTTACGGAACCTGCCAGATTGATGGCGCCTCCGTACAACAATAATTTTTCTGTCAAAGTGGTCTTACCTGCATCCGGATGCGAAATGATCGCAAAAGTCCGTCTGCGGCTGATTTCTTCCGATAATGAAGCCAAAACTTTTTCTCCTCCCCAAAAAAGACGCAGTATTCCTACTTCATTACATTATATTCTTTTTTCATGCTCATTTCAAGCAGTTCGGTTTACAATAATCGATTTTTGTGAAAAATATACACAAAAAGCACATTTCGCACGCCATTTGGCGAACAATTTGTGCTTTTTAAAAATGATGTCTATGCAATTAAACTTATCTGTGACGATCTTTGCCGAAGAAAGCAAGCACCACCAGGCTGGCACCGGTATGCGTGCCGATGATCGGTCCCACATTGGTGATCATAAAGTTCTTGTAGCCCAGTTTCTCTTCCACTTCTTTCTTAACATATTCCGCGTCTTCCTCTGCATCCCCGTGTGCGATCACAAGCATCTGCTCATTCTCGTCGCGGTATTCCTCGCCCAGCACTTCCAGATACTCTACCAATGTGGAAAGTGCCTTCTTTCGTCCGCGGATCTTCTCTGCCGTCTGGATCTTGCCGCTGTCATCCAGATAAAGGATGGGTTTGATGCCCGCCAGATTGCCGACGATAGCGCTGGACTTTTTCACGCGTCCGCCGCGCCACAGATCCATCAGATCATCCACCGTAAAGAGCGTGCAGGCTTTCGGGCTGTATTCCCGTACCCACGCCGTCACTTCCTCAAAACTCTTTCCTTCATCGCGCATCTGTACGGCACGTACCACCAGCAGGCCCTCGCTGGCGGAAGCCGCCTGCGTATCCACGATCTCGATCTGCTTGTCCGGATATTTTTCTTTCAGCTCGGATACAGCCACCGTTACGCTGTTTACCGTACCGGACAATCCGGAAGCAAAACCGATATAAAGGAACTGGTCCGTATCGTTGATGTGTTCTTCAAACCACTTCTTTGCTTCATCCACATTCACCTGGGATGTGGAAGGCTTCGCCCCCTCTTTCAGCATACGATAGAAGTCTTTATTGTCCAAAGGATTCTCCGCATTATAAACGGCATCGCCCACAATGGTGCTCAGATACAAAAGTCCGACATCGTGTGCACGCAGCCACTCCAGAGACAGATCACATGTGTTTTCGGTTACGATCTTAAACATACTTTTCCTCCAATGATTCGGTGACAGATTCTTTTCTGTCTACATAACTCGGCTTATTGTATCATACCGACCTGAGAATGTAAAGTGAATTATCATATTATGTAGTATTAAAAACCACATTGCCGGATCCATTTCTAAAACATCGGTGTACCGGCGATCTTCTGCGGAATCCCCAGATATTTCAGTACCGTAGCACCGATATCGGCAAAGGTCTCCCTGGTGCCGTAATCTCCTGCCGGTACATTCCTGCCGCAGGCCACAAACGGTACATATTCCCGGGTATGGTCTGTCGTTTTCGTGTACCCCGGATCGCAGCCGTGATCGGCTGTGATGATCAGGATATCGTCCTGTCGCATTTTGCCCATGATCTCCGGCAGTTTGCTGTCAAAATAGCTGAGTGCCGTCGCATAGCCGTCAATATCCCGGCGATGCCCGTAGATCATGTCCGTATCCACCAGGTTGGTAAAGCACAATCCCCCAAAATCCCGGTCCATATACTCCAGTGTACGCTCAATGCCCTCTGCATTGTTCTCGGTATAAACAAAATCCGTGATGCTGCGTCCGGCAAAGATATCCTTGATCTTGCCCACCGCCAGCACTGTCTGCCCTGCTTCCAGCACCTGATCCAGGATCGTTACCCCCGTTGGCTCCAGCGAAAAATCGTGTCGTCTGGGCGTGCGCGTATAATTGCCGTTGCCGTTTCCGATGAAGGGTCTGGCGATGACGCGTCCCACCGCATGCTCTCCCTGCAGGATCTTTCTGGCGATCCGGCAGTATTCGTACAGCTGCTCCGGCGGAACAAGATCTTCATGCGCTGCGATCTGAAAGACCGAATCCGCTGAGGTATAGACGATCAGCTTTCCGGTTTTTACATGCTCATCACCGTACTCATTGATGACCGCCGTACCGGAATAGGGAAGATTGACCAGGGTCCCCCGTCCGGTCTGCCGTTCAAATTCTTCAATCACTTTCTTCGGAAATCCATCCGGATAGGTCGGCATGGGATTTTTGGAAATGATCCCCGCCATCTCCCAGTGTCCGGTCGTCGTATCCTTTCCCCGGGAAGCCTCCGCCATACGCGCATAGGCTCCTGTTGGCTGTTGCGCTCCCTCACACCAGTCGATGCCCTCAATATTAAACAGTCCCAGCTTCTTCATATTGTCCATATGAAATTTATTGCTGGTTGCACAGCTCTTCAGCGTATTGCTTCCCGCATCCCCAAACTGCTCCGCATCCGGCATCTCACCGATCCCCATACTGTCCAGCACGATCATAAATACTCTCTTCATATCTTCCGGTCTCCTTCTCGTCTGTTATTTGCCATAAAAGCGGTTCCCCCACCTCTTCTATTATCCCATAGGAACGGGCAGGTCACAAGACTTTTATGAAAACAAAAAACCCGAAACATTTTTATGTTCCGGGTTCTTAGTTCAGCGCAGCTCGTAGCGGAATCGAACCGCTGTTTCCGCCGTGAGAGGGCGGCGTCTTAACCGCTTGACCAACGAGCCATAATTGCCGTGCTTGTTAATAATACTACAGCTCAAAATAAAATGCAAGCACTTTTTTTGATTTTTTTCATTTTTTTGTATTTTTCTTATTTCGCGGGATTCTTAAGGTATTCCACCACCGCGTTCAGGTCCTCCAACACTGCCTCCGCGAGTCCCCGCATTTCCGCATCTGCCGGCAGCATATCCGGTACCATGATCGGATGCAGTCCCCCGGCGGCCGCCGCACGGATCCCGTTATAAGAATCCTCGATGGCATAGGCCCGACCCGGCTCCACTCCCGCTTTTTCGCAGGCCAGCAAAAAGATATCCGGTGCCGGCTTGCTCCTCTGCACCATATCCCCGCAGACCAGCTCGTCAAAATACGAAAGGATCCCTGCCTCACGCAGCTCCCGGGTCACCGTCTCCTTTCTTGTGGAAGATGCCAGTGCGATCTTTACACCTGCTTCTTTTAAAAATTTCAGAATCTCTGTCACGCCGCCCTTCATGGGCAGTCTACCGCTGTCATACTTTTCATGAAACATTGCCGAGGCT
>JAFXQR010000198.1 GCA_017526985.1 Lachnospiraceae bacterium | reverse complement strand
TACTATCACCAGACCGGAGCCAGGCTGTTAAAGGCCGGAAAACTGTACAACATCGCCAGATCGCTGCAGCACTCTCAGGCACACAAAGCCGGGCTGGATTCTTCCGGAGATTGTTGAAAAATACGGCAACAATTCCCGGAAGATCACTTGTGATTACTATATTGATGATAAGGCTGTGCTGCCGGATATGCTGAGCGCGTAAAAGCGCACCTTCCGGCCTTACTTACGCAGTATTGCGGCGATCCATTCGGGATCCGGCGCTTCCATTTCAGGATTGAGTGCCATCTCTTCCATCACGCCCTGAACCGTCGCCCAGAAGCACACAGAAAGCAGCCCTGCATCTCCGTCCCGGAAAACGCCGGAGCCTTGGCCTTTTTTGATCACCTCGGCGCACATATCGATCGTTCCTGTGGAGAGTGCGATCTTCCTTACTTCTTCCGGCATCCCCACGCGCCTTGCCTGTCCCATCAGCACAAACATATTGAACACCCAAGACTCGTTCTTTGCATATGCGAAGAGCTGTTTCAAAAAGCCTGTAAAAAACAGCTCCGGCGGAACCTCGCCCATCTTCTCCACCGAAGACGTGGCTCCGGCTCCCATCTTGACCAGTTCCAACATCAGTTCTTCTTTCGACTCAAAATAATGGAACAACAGTCCCGTGCTCATCGGAACCGCTTCCGCGATATCCGCGATCTTTGTCTCGTAATATCCCCTCTTCACAAAGAGGTTCAATGCCGTCATCAGGATTGCTTTCCTGCGTTCTTCTTTCTGCTCTTTTCTCGTCATACTTATTCCGCCTTAAATGCTATGGTTTCTGTGCTGCGATACACCTTATATGCCGCTGTTTCCGTTCCGCGGTACTCTTTATAAATTGATATCTCTGCGCTGTTTCTTTAAGATTCTCTGGATCGCAAACTTGCCACTCGCTGCTGCCACCGGCAGTCCTCCGGGAGAATTGGTCCACTGGCCTGCAATGTACAGGTTTTTGATCCCCTTCAGCTGCCCCTTCATCTTGATCTGCTTGCCGCCCGGCGTGGTGACAAAGCTCATGTAGCTGCCGTGATATGCATGCATATATCTCTCGTAAGTAAGCGGTGTCCAGGCATCAAGAAATTCCAGGTCCCCTACAAGCTCCGGAAATGCTTCTTCGATCCTCTTGCTCACTTCCCTAACCAGCGCTTCCTTTACGCTCTTATACTCTTCTTTGCTCAGGCTCTTCCAGTACTCGTAATCCTCATCCGTCTGGGAAAGGCAGGTCTGGATCACCTGTTTTCCATCCTTTACGCATACCGGATCGTAACCGTATGCCTTTACATACATTCTGCTGAAGCTGCGGTTGCCGACACGGATCGGATCGATCTCGATGAAGATCGTCTCACCGCGCTTAAACTCTGTGCTGACCGCGTAGGCTACCTGAAAACCGCTGGTTGCGGGATAGGTCTTCGGTGCGTCATAAGCCTCTTTGAGTTCCGCCGGCATATATTTTGTGGGAAGCATTTTGTTAAACAGGATATGGGTGTCAACGGTTGGGATCACATAGTCGGCTTCCACAAAAGAACCGTCCGCAAACTTTACACCGGTAGCCATCCCGCCTTCCAGCACGATCTCGTCCACGCCCTTATTATAGTGGATCACACCGCCCAGTTCCTTGAACTTTTTCTCCATCCGAAGGGACATCTGCAGGGATGCGCCCATCGGGATGCTGCCGTTGCCGTCCGCCATGGTCGCGTAGGATACCAGGAACGAGTATGCCGCATATTCCTTCGGCAGGTAATCGCAGATCATCCTCTGCAGCAGCGGCGACTTGAAACGCTTGCTGTACTCTTCCAGCGAGATCTTTCCGAATTCCTTCATTACCTTAGGGAAGTCCTTCATAGACGCGCCCATATTGATGTAGTCTTTGATGCCCCACATCTCCATCGGTTTACCTGCAGGAAAGACACACTGCTTGGAGTATTCCACCGCCTGAATGAATTTCCGGATCTCTGCTTCATCTTCCGGAGAAGCCTCGATCAGTTCGCGCTCCGTCTTCTTCAGATCGTTCCAGAGCGTTACGCTCTTTCCATTATATGTGGAAATGTAAAATGCATCAATAGGCGCATACTGCATATCGTCGGAAAGCGCTCCGACCTTGCTCCACACATCGTACATCTCGGTGCCCTTCTTGGTTCCGGTAAGCCAGTGGATGCAGTTGTCAATGTGATATCCCTTCCGGTTCCAGCCGATGCACTCGCCGCCGGGAATCGCGTTTTTCTCAAATATCTCTGCTGCAAAGCCCGCAAGCAGCGCATAGATGCCTGCTGTCAGTCCTGCGATACCACCACCGATTACTACTATCTTTTCTTTTCCGTTCGAGTTCATAGCTAACCTCCATCTTGGTTTTTGTTATTTGGTTGAATTGGTTTTGCTCATTTCATTGAATCGTAATTCATTGATTTTGAGTTCATTATATTCATCGCCAAATCATTTGTCAAGCATTTTATTGAATTTGTATTCAATAATTTTCAATTGCAAAATCAGGCGTCAGAAAAACCACGGGGACGGACCCCGTGGTATTTAGACCGCCGTTTACCGGTCATTATAATCATAAAATATCTCATTCAGCAGCCGGTCGATACCGCTCTTATCCCCAAACGCTGCTTTGATAAGCGTCCCCGCATTTTTGATCATCAGTTTGAAATAGAGCCAGTCTCCAAGAGTTTCCGAAATCACAGATGAAAGGCGTCAGGATCCGCACATCATCCAGCTTTCTCCCAAAGAGTTCTTCCAGATCCTCCACATAAGTAGGATCATCCGGCATCTTTGCATTTGCCTTGGCGCAGAGCACTCTTGCCCGCATCATCTCATCGACTGCTTCCTTAAAATACGGCTCCCTCACATCCGTGGGCCCGCCCTGTTCCATCAGATCAAAAACATATCCCTTTTCGTAATCCATCTCTGTCACCATCCTTTTTCAGATTAATCCGTTTGCTGCCAGCCACTTCTTTACCGCGTCCTTGGAATCCGCTGCCTTTGAGCCCGTGATCGCAAGACCGCTCTTTACGGTTGCTCCTTTGGCAGCCTTCTTAATATCACTCTCACTGGATCCCATTCCGCTTCCTTCATTGGTGCAAAGTGGAAGGATGGTCTTTCCGGTGAAATCATATCTTTCCAGGAAAGTTGCGACTGCCATCGGGAAGGTCCC
>JAFXQR010000197.1 GCA_017526985.1 Lachnospiraceae bacterium | reverse complement strand
CCGGCGGTATGGCTTTTGAGGCCCTCAACAATGCCGCAAAACTGCGGAAGAATTTTATCATCATCCTAAATGATAACAATATGTCCATCTCGGAGAATGTGGGTGGGCTTTCCAATTATTTAAACTCGGTGCGTACGGCGGAGAAATACCTGGATCTGAAGGAAGGGGTATACCAGTCCCTGATGCGTTCCGGTAATGAGAAGATGGTGCGGACACTGCGGAAAGCAAAATCCACGGTGAAGCAGATGATCGTGCCGGGTATGCTTTTTGAAGATATGGGCATCACCTATCTGGGGCCGATCGACGGGCATGATGTGCCGCGTATGATGCAGGCGATCCGTTATGCAAAGCGTGTGCAGAGCGCGGTGATGATCCATGTGCTGACACAAAAGGGCAAGGGATACAGTCCGGCGGAAAAGCATCCGTCCCGATTCCATGGTGCAGAGCCTTTTGATGTGGCCAGCGGTATGCCGAAGAAAGTGCGTGAAAAAGCAAATTATACGGATGTGTTTGCTACGATGATGTGCAAGCTGGCTAAGGTAAAACCGGAGATGGTAGCGATCACGGCTGCCATGGCAGAAGGTACGGGGCTTCGGCGCTTTGCCAATATGTATCCGGATCGTTTCTTTGATGTGGGCATCGCGGAGCAGCATGCCGTGACCTTTGCGGCCGGTCTGGCTGCCGGCGGGATGCATCCGGTAGTGGCCATCTATTCGTCGTTTTTACAGCGTGCTTATGATCAGATCCTGCATGATGTGTGCCTGCAGAATCTGCCGGTGGTATTTGCCGTGGATCGTGCCGGACTGGTAGGATCGGACGGAGAGACGCATCAGGGGATCTTTGACCTGTCGTTTTTGTCCTCCATCCCGAATATGACCGTGATGGCACCCAAGAACAAATGGGAGCTGGCGGATATGCTGGAGTTTGCGCTGGAGCAGGAGAGCCCCTGCGCGATCCGTTATCCCAGAGGGAGTGCTTATGACGGCCAGAAGGAACATCGTGAGGCGCTTACTATGGGCAAATGCGAGATCCTCGAAAAAACGGAGGATCCGGAGATCTGTCTGTTAGCGGTGGGCAGTATGGTAAAGACCGCAGAGGAATTATATGAGAAGCTGACGGCGGACGGACATGCGTGCATGCTCATCAACGCCCGTTTTGTGAAACCGATGGATCCGTCCATGGCAGAATATGTGCGCGGCAGCAAACTGGTGGTCACGCTGGAAGAAAATGTGATCAGCGGCGGTTTTGGCGAGCAGTTCCGCGAACTGTTAGACGAGCGTGTTCCTATGGAGGTGCGGCCGAAGCAGTTGAATATCTCACTGCCGGATGCCTATATTGAGCACGGTAATGTGGATATCTTAAAACATGAAACGGAACTGGATACCGAGAGTATCTATTACCGTATCCAGGAGGCGCTGGACTGATGGCGAAGGCGAAAGAGCGGCTGGATGTGCTGCTGGTAAAACTGGGCTATGCCGAATCAAGAGAAAAGGCGAAAGCGTTGATCATGGCCGGTGATGTGTTTGTGAACGGTCAGAGGGAAGACAAGGCAGGTACTTCTTTTGTGGAGGAAGGCTTAAAGATCGAAGTGAAAGGGAACACGCTGCGCTATGTAAGCCGCGGCGGGCTGAAGCTGGAGAAGGCATTGCATGTATTTCCCATCGATCTGAAGGGCAAGCTCTGTATGGATATCGGATCCTCCACCGGTGGTTTTACGGACTGTATGCTGCAGAATGGTGCGGCAAAAGTATACGCGATCGATTCCGGCACCAACCAGCTGGCCTGGAAACTGCGCAGCGACGAGCGGGTGGTGTGCATGGAGCAGACCAACTTTCGTTTTGTGACCAGGGAACAGATCCCGGAGGAGATCGATTTTGCTTCCGTGGATGTTTCGTTTATCTCTCTGTCCAAGATCCTGCCGGCTGCTTATCCCCTGTTAAAAGAGGATGCGGAAATGGTGTGCCTGATCAAACCGCAGTTTGAGGCGGGACGCGAGCAGGTAGGTAAAAAGGGTGTGGTCCGGGATGCGAAGGTACACATCCAGGTGATCCGTGCCGTGATCGAAGCGGCTGCGGAAAATCATTTTGCCGTGCTGGGACTGGATTATTCTCCGGTGCGTGGTCCGGAAGGCAATATCGAATATCTTCTGCATATCACCAAACGAGAACAGGAGTCGGTGCAGGTGGATGTGAATGCGCTGGTCGCACAGGCCCATGAGGTGTTATAGATGAAAAAGTTTTGCATTATCTCCAACAGCATCAAGGATCAGGCGCTGCGTGTGGCTACCCGTGTGCAGGGCTGCCTGCAGACACTCGGCGCAGAGGCAAAGGTATGCGATCTGGTGGACGATAAGATCGATGTGCCGCAGGGGACGGAAGCGCTGCTGGTGATCGGCGGAGACGGTACGCTGCTGTCGGTGGCGAAGAAGACCATGAGTCTCGGACTACCCCTGCTGGGGATCAATCTGGGAGCCATCGGGTATCTTACGGAAGTGGAAGTGAGCGATATCGAAGATGCCATGAAGCGTCTGCTGGCAGATGATTTTGCTATCGAAGAAAGGATGATGCTGGCCGGACGCCTGGGAGAAGCCGGCGGCAAATCGGCAGAAACCCAGTATGCTCTCAATGATGTGGTGATCTCCCGAAGGGGGGATATCCAGGTCATCAGCTATCGGGTCTATGTCAATAACAAATTCTTGACGGAGCAGAGAGCCGATGGTATCATAGTGAGCACGCCCACCGGGTCTACCGGGTATAATCTTTCTGCGGGCGGTCCCATTGTGAAACCGGATGCAAAGCTCATACTGCTCACGCCGGTCTGTCCTCATACGCTCAATACAAGAAGTATCATACTTTCGGCAGAAGATGTGGTACAGATCGAACTGTTGCCCACCTACCGGCAGAAAAAAGTGGAAGCCGGTGTGTTCTTTGACGGCGCTTCGGGCGGGATACTGGGGCCGGAGGATGTCGTAGTTGTGTCCGGTACGAAAAAGGTGACCCGCGTGATCAAATTAAGCCACGACGGATTTTTGGAAGTGCTGCAGCATAAACTGCAGTGAAGATGTGGGTGAATTTAAAACAGAAGAGAGAATAAAAGAAAATGCTGGAAAGTGTAAGCGTTAAAAATCTGGCCCTGATCCGGGAAGCGGAGATCGAATTCGGAAAAGGGCTGAATATTATGACCGGCGAGACCGGTGCCGGTAAATCGATCATCATCGGTTCGGTCAATTATGCTCTGGGAGCAAAGGCGGATAAGGATGTGATCCGGGAAGGCGCGGAATACGCCCTGATCGAACTGGTCTTTCACCTGGAAAACGCAGAGACCATCCGTAAGGTGCGGGAGATGGAACTGCCGGTGGAAGAAGACGGCACGGTGATCATCAGCAGAAAGATCGGTGCCACAAGATCGCAGATCAAAGTATGCGGCGAGACCGTGACGGTAAAGCAGGTGCGGGAACTGGCAGCGCTGCTCATCGATATCCATGGACAGCATGAGCACCAGTCACTTTTGAAAAGCACGCGTCACCGGGAATTGCTGGATGCCTATGCCGGCGATAAGATGGAGACTCTGCTGGGGAAGATCGCAGAGGCTTATCATGCGTATGTGGCGGCAGAGGAGGATCTGAAGCGTCTGACCATTGATGATGCGAAAAGGCAGAGGGAACTGTCTCTGGCGGAATACGAAGTGTCTGAGATCGAAGCTGCCAATCTGGTACCCGGCGAAGAAGAAGAACTGCAGAAGCAGCATCGGCGGATGAAGAACTCCAAGAGCACATTTGATGCGCTGCAGAAAGTATCGGAAGCGCTGAATGCGGGAGACGGCGCATTTACGCAGCTGGATCGCGCATCGAAGGAACTGCACACGGCGGCTTCTATGGATGATGTGCTGGAAGAGACGGCAGATCAGCTGGACGCGGCGGAGGAGATGCTGCGGGATATCCAGCGCTCGCTGGATGACTATATGGAAGAGGCGGCTTTTGACGAAGAGCGTTTTGCGCAGATCGAAGAGAGATTGGATGTACTGGATAAGCTGTGCATGAAATACGGTGCGACCACCGGGGAAGTGCTGGAGTATCTGGAAGCGCAGAAGAAGAAACTGGAGGAACTATCGGATCTGGATGCCACACTGTCGAAGCTGCGTGCGCAGAAAGACGCCGCGCAGAAAGCGCTGGATGACTATTGTGCCAAGGCGCATACCCTGCGTGAGAAGCAGGCACGCGTACTGGAGGCGGAGATCATACAGCATCTGGAGGATCTGAATTTCCTGAAAGTCGGCTTTGAGATCCGCGTGGACCGGACGGAGAATTACAGTACGCATGGATATGATAATGTGGAGTTTATGATCTCGCTCAATCCGGGCGAGAAGAAGCGGCCCCTTGCGGATGTGGCCAGCGGCGGTGAACTGTCACGTATCATGCTGGCGCTCAAATCCGTTTTTGCAAAGAAGGACGAGATCGAAACCCTGATCTTTGATGAGATCGATACCGGTATCAGCGGAAAAACTGCCTGGAAAGTATCGGAAAAGATGGCGGGCTTAAGCCGGGAACACCAGCTGATCTGTATCACGCATCTTCCGCAGATCGCAGCCATGGCAGATCATCATTTCCTGATCGAGAAGTCGGAAAAAGATGGCAAGACGGAAACCGGCATAGCGGCACTGGAAGAGGAAGCGCAGACAAAGGAACTGGCACGCATGCTGGGCGGTGATGCGCTGACCGATGCCGTGCTGAACAATGCAAAAGAGCTGATCCGGCAGGCAGAAGCAGTGAAACAACCGTAAAAATACACAAAGAAACACTTTGCAAGAGCATAAAAATAGTATATAATGAATAAAGTGAATTGCCACAGATCTCTTTAGAGAACGGAGGGAAGGTAATGAAGAATATTCTGTTTATCGCGTCTGAAGGTGTACCATTCATCAAAACCGGTGGTTTGGCGGATGTCGTCGGATCTCTTCCGAAATGTGTTGACAAAAAATATTTCGATGTGCGTGTGATGCTGCCGAAATATACTTGTATCCCGCAGGCTATGAAAGACAAGATGACCTACAAAACGCACTTCTATATGGATTTCCACTGGAAGAACGAATATGTGGGCATTCTCGAAGCCGATGTGGACGGCGTAAAGTATTATTTCATTGATAATGAGATGATGTTTGGCGGTTTCCGCCCGTACAGCGGCAATTTTTATGATGATATCGTAAAGTTTGCGTTTTTCTCCAAAGCGGCGCTTTCCGCGATCCCGCTGTTGGATTTTGAACCGGATCTGCTGCACTGCCATGACTGGCAGACCGGCCTGGTACCGGTATATCTGAAGGAGCGTTTCCGCAACAATCCCATGTTTACCCGTATGAAGACGGTCATGACCATCCACAACCTGAAGTTTCAGGGCAGATGGGATGTGCAGGAGATGCGGGATATCACCGGCATCCCGGCAGATTTCTTCACACCGGATAAGCTGGAGAGCTATCGTGATGCCAATCTGTTAAAGGGTGGTCTGGTATATGCGGATGCGATCACGACGGTATCCGATACCTATGCGGAAGAGATCAAGACACCGTTCTACGGCGAAGGGCTGGACGGTCTGTTGAAGGCACGCAGCAATGACCTGCGCGGTATCGTAAACGGTATCGACTACAAGGAATACGATCCGTCCAAGGATAAGTATATCGATTACCGTTATGATGCCAAGAATTTCCGCAAGGAAAAGATCAAGAATAAGCGGGCACTGCAGAAACAGTTAAATCTGGACGAAGATGACAAGCAGATGATGATCGGTATCGTTTCCCGTCTGACGGACCAGAAGGGCTTTGATCTGATCGCATACATTATGGATGAGCTGTGCCAGGATGCGGTGCAGATCGTGGTGCTGGGTACCGGCGAAGAGCGTTATGAGAATATGTTCAAGCACTTTGACTGGAAATACGGCGGCAAGGTATCCGCGAATATTTACTATTCCGAAGAGCTTTCGCACAAGATCTATGCAGCATGCGATGCCTTCCTGATGCCGTCCATGTTTGAACCCTGCGGTCTTTCCCAGCTGATGGCACTGCGCTACGGTACCGTGCCCATCGTTCGCGAGACCGGCGGCCTGAAGGATACGGTGGAGCCGTACAATGAGTTTGACAGCACCGGCACCGGCTTCTCCTTCCAGAACTACAATGCACACGAGATGCTTGCAACCATCCGCTATGCGGAAAAGATCTATTATGACAAGCGCCGGGAATGGAATAAGATGATCGACCGGGGGATGGCGGTAGACTTCTCCTGGCATGTATCGGCCGGCAAGTATCAGGATATGTACGACTGGCTGATCGGTGAGAAAGCATAATATTTGATCAGATTTTACGGGGACGATAAAAGTCCCCGTTTTTTTGTGCTTTTTTTCTGAAAAAAGCCATAAAAGAAAGCCGGGTTGTCCGTATCGGTCATGGGTGCTTTGGTTTACATAGTTGCAACAGGCTGTTGCTTGTAATTACATAGAATTTATGGTATTTTGTTATTTGGTGAAAATTGTTTTTTGTGAATTTTCACGATAAGAATTGTTATATTAAAGCAGAGAGGCGGGAAAGATGTTTAAGGGCAGAAAATGGAAGTTTATGCGGTGGGCGTTCATGCTGATCCTCGTGCTGATGAGTACGGTCTGTGCCGCAGGTGTGTTGCGTGTGCAGGCTGCAGATGATGATCTGGATGTGGGTGCGAACGGCAAGCTGACCGACGGGGGCCATACGGCCAATGTCGTGATCACGGTGACCAACAACGGAGACAATTTTGGCGGATATGTCCGGCTGTATGTGTCGGAGAAGTACAATCATAACGAACATCAGATGGCGTATGAGTGTTATATTTCGGTAGCGGAGGATGAAACGGAAAATGTGACCATCTCCTTCCCGGTGCCGGAAGGGATGGATCTGGAAAATGCGAAGATGGAAGTGGATATCCTGAATGAAAAGAAAACGACTACGCTGAAGATCCAGAAGCTGTACCATCTGTTTGACAGTAATGGTTCGGCACAGATCGGGCTGCTATGTGATGAACCGTCAGCACTGGATTATCTGACTCGCAGTGTCGGAATTTACAACTATAATTATAATACGAATGCACAGAACTATGAAAGCCAACCGTTGATGCCGGGGGAACTGACGGACGGGATCACCTTGAGTACGATGACCATGCTGGTGATCGATGATTTTGATATCTCCTCTTTGAAAAAGGATGAGATCACTGCTATTCAGAATTGGGTAAAAAGCGGTGGTATTCTGGTGATCGGTACCGGTGAAAACGGTGATGAGACTTTTGACGCGTTTGATGATGACTTTATCGATGCGAGCCTG
Organism: Lachnospiraceae bacterium; assembly: GCA_017526985.1. Taxonomy (GTDB): domain Bacteria; phylum Bacillota; class Clostridia; order Lachnospirales; family Lachnospiraceae; genus NK4A136. The sequence goes on along the minus strand of JAFXQR010000197.1, from coordinate 2,445 downwards.
GCCAGCCGTCAGCCATATGAGGATTACAGTTATTACGCAAACAGCGGGTATATAATGTTTTCCGATATCAGTTACGGCAAGACTTATGTGCAGAACATGGCACGTGACGCGCAGATGAAGACCGAGGGACGCGGTGGTATCGTTTTGGCACAGTTTGCGCTGACGGATCCGGATTTGGATACCGGATATTTTACATCTGATCTCTTTGCAACAACGACAGCTTATTTCAGCACAGCCAATGTCAAGAGATATGAGTTGTCAGATAATGAGATGGAGACCCTTTTCGGTGTGATGCAGGGAAAGGCAAATCTGAACGCGAAACTGCTGGGTGCGATCGTTGTGATCTATGTCATTCTGGTGGGACCGGTTCTTTATCTGGTGCTTAAGAAGTATGACAAGCGGGAAAAGATCTGGTATGCAGTACCGGCTATGTCTGTAGTCTTTGTGCTGATCGTCTTTCTGGCAAGCCGCGGATTTGCGATCAAAAATCGTATGTTTGAGACCATTCGTGTGGCACGGGCTGACGGCACCGGTATGGAAGCGGATTATATCTTTGGTTTTTCGTCCAGCCAGAAAACGTGGACACTCAATCTGGATGAGGATACGGAAAGCGCCGGACCGATCAGCCTGAACGATTCCTACAATAATGTTGATCAGTATCAGTGCCTGACCTCCAGAAATCCGAAAGGGATGCAGATTTCGTATCGCCCAAACAATGTATTTGAGAGCGCCTTTTTCAAGAGCACGCAGTCCAATCCGGATGAATACGGAGAGCTTTCTTTTGAACTGGAAATGAAGCGCTCCGGGATCACCGGTACGATCGATAACGATACAGATTTTGATTTTGATTATGTATTGGTGGTATGCGACGGCTACTACCAGATCATTCCGGATGTGGAGAGCGGAGACCGGTATACCCTGTCCGGTTTTGGCAGAAATCAGTACAACAACGAAACAGCGATCTCGCAGCAGGCCAGACAGTTGTATTCGAAGGAAGATTACCGCAGTGCCAAACTGTATGCGGCTCTGACCATGGCGGCCCATGAGCTGCAGGGAGAATCGGTGTTTGTGGTGGGTATCACCTCTTCCAAGGATAAGATCCTGCAGGGCATCGGCAACAGCGAAGAATCGTTTCTTTGCATCTATGAGATAGAGTAGGGGGAGAGAAAAATGCTGTATTTAGGAAATCTGAGTAAGAGTTACGGCAATTTTCTGGCCGTAAATAATCTGTCGTTACATGTTCCGAAAGGGGACCTGTTTGGGTTTGTCGGACCCAACGGTGCCGGCAAAACGACCACGATCCGTATGCTATGCGGATTGTTAAAACCGAATTTCGGAACCATCCATATCAATGGTTATGAACTTCGGCATCAGTCCGAAGCAGTGCGCCGCTGTATCGGTTATGTGCCCGATTTCTTCGGCGTGTATGATAATCTGAAAGTCAAGGAATATATGGAGTTTTACGGATCCATCTATGGGATCAATGATAGCGCGATCCGCAAAATGACCGGAGATCTGCTGGATCTGGTGAATCTGGCAGACAAGCAGGAAGTCTATGTCGATACGCTGTCCCGTGGTATGAAACAGCGACTTTGCGTGGCGCGTGCGCTGTTGCACAACCCCCAGCTGTTGGTACTGGATGAGCCGTCTTCCGGCCTGGATCCGAGAGCGCGTGTGGAGATGAAGGAACTGTTGATGAACTTAAACTCCATGGGAAAGACCATCATCATCAGTTCGCACATTCTGTCTGACATCGCGGAAATGTGTAACAGTGTCGGCATTATGAATAAAGGACGCCTGGTTACGGCCGGCAAGATGGAAGATATCCTGGGTATGGGCCGTAACGAACATCATCTGATCATTCAGGTCCGCAGCGAAATGGACAAGGCGGTGCAGCATATGCGTGAGCAGCCGGATGTGTCCGTGGTCTCGGTGCGTGAAAACGAGATCGTGATCAATTTTTCCGGTTCGGACGAAGAGGTGAACCGTATCATGATCGGTATTATGCAGTCGGGCGTTATGGTTGGTGGATTTCATAGGGAAGAGACCAACCTGGAGACACTGTTTATGCAGCTGACCGGTGTACAGCCGGCGGGACAGAATGTTGCGGCACCGCAGGGAATGCCTAATGGTATGGGCGGACAGAATGGTATGGTGCAGCAGGGAGGTGCGGCATGGAACGCTTAAAGAAGATACGGATCAATCCGATCGTGAAAAAAGATCTGCGCGTGCTTTCGCGCAGTATGAAGATCGCTTGGGGCATATTTGCATACGAGGCAGTATTGCTGGTTGTTTTCCTGTTTGCCATCTGGATCATTTTTGATGAAATGGGGGGATATGGTTATTCCTCGAATTATCAGAGTTTTGTGACTTTGTTTCCGATGATCTCGGCCCTTGAGTTTGGTATTATTGCATTGCTTATGCCGATCATGACGGCGACGGCGG
>JAFXQR010000196.1 GCA_017526985.1 Lachnospiraceae bacterium | reverse complement strand
AAGTCCACCTCATCCGGCCTTCGGCCACCTTCCCCTCAAGGGGAAGGCAAGATTACATTATTTACCACATTCGCGAGCCAGGATCAGGCCGCGTTCAGTGTCATCGGTAACGGAGCCGCCCTGTTCGGCGTCTTCGGAAGAGAGATACATCATCCCGGCAGCCTCGATGGCGTTCTTCATCTGCGCTTCCGTGTAGCCACGCTGCAGGTGGGTCTCATCGAAACGGCGATATCGGCCGTCTTCTTCCTCGACGAATACCGTCAGGTCGTACTCATTGATCTCTTCGTCTGCATTCCAGGTGTTTTCCCAGATGAAACTGCACTCGCCCCGGTCTTCCGCGATCACCGTATCCCCGATCACATCCCGGTATTTGTGCACCGTATTGAAATCCAGGATCAGCAGCCCTTTGGGATCCAGATAGTTGTTCACCAGCTTAAAGACCTGTGTCAGCTCTTCTTCGTCCAGAATATAATTGATGCTGTCGCACACGCAGACCACTGCCCGTATGGTACCGTACAGCTCAAATGCCCGCATATCCTGGCAGAGGTAAAGGATGTCGTGTCCGCTCTCTATCTTTTTGGCATTGGCCACATCCAGCATCTCCGGAGAGAGGTCCACGCCGATCATATCATAACCGGCTTCCGCCAGCAGCTCTGTCAGCGTACCTGTGCCGCAGCCCAGATCCAGGATCAGTCCGTCATCGATCCCGTTTTCACGCAAAATATGGATGATGCGCTCCGCCCACTCCCGGTAGGGCACATCATCCATCAACATATCATAGACTTCCGCAAAATCCGTATAACTGTTCATCGATCCCTTTAAGCTGCTGCCACAATGCCGTTTGCAATCAGGAAGCTTAAGACTCCCATGATCACACCGGCCAGTGCCACACCGCATACTACTGCCAATACACTCTTCTTAAAGTCCATATCCAGAAGGCTCGCTGCCAGGGTTCCGGTCCAAGCGCCGGTACCCGGTAACGGAATACCCACAAAAAGGAACAGCGCAAAATATAAGCCCCGTCCTGCTTTTTCCTGCAGTTTCAGACCGCCTTTGCGTCCCTTCTCCAGACAGAAGGTAAAGAATCCGCCGATCACTTTTTTGTCTTTTCCCCACTCCAGCACTCTTCTGGCAAAGAAGAAGATGATGGGTACCGGGATCATATTGCCGATGGCGATGATGCAATAGGCAAATACCATATTAAACTCCGGATTGAGCACCTTAAATGCCTGCGCGATGGGGATCGCCCCTCTCAATTCCACCAGCGGCACCATAGATACGATAAAACATGCCAGATACTGCGTTACAATGTTACTTCCGAAATTCTGTATCAAAAACTCTTTCATCCTAACAGTTCCTCCAATGCATCGATCAGTATTTTTGCCTCTTCATCCGTACCTACGGAAATGCGCAGGTAGTTGTTGATCCTCGGCAGATTCCAGTGACGCACAAAGATCTGTTTGCTTCGCAGATAGGTAAAGATCTCCTCCGCCGGTTTGGTCTTGTGGGTAGCAAAGATGAAATTGCTCTTCGCATCCGGGAAGGTAAAGCCCAGACGGGTCAGCTCTTTCTTCATCCACTCACGGGTCTTCACTACCTTTGCCAGCGTATCCTTGAAGTACGCATCGTCCAGCACCGCTTCTCTTCCGAGCAACAGAGACGGCATATTCATGGTATAGGAGTTTACAGAGAACTTTACATCGTTCAGATATTTGATCAGCTTCGGGTTGCCGATGGCAAAACCGACGCGCAATCCTGCCAGCGCGCGGGACTTGGAGAATGTCCGGATCACCAGCAGATTTTCATACTTATCGATCAGCGGCAGCGCACTTTCCCCGCCAAAATCCACATAGGCCTCATCTACCATCACCACACTGTTAGGATTGGCCGCAACGATCTCTTCCACCAAAGACAACGGCTCTTCTACACCGGTCGGTGCATTCGGATTCGGGAAGATGATCCCGCCGTTTTCTTTCTTATAATCCGCAGCAACGATACGGAAGTTTTCATCCAGCGGCTGTGTCTCATACGGAATGCCGTACACATCTGCCCATACCGGATAGAACGAATAAGTCACATCCGGAAACAGGATCTTTTTTCCGCCATGGAAAAAGGTCAGAAATGCCATGGCAATGACATCGTCCGAACCCACACCCACAAATACCTGCTCCGGTGACACCTTGTAGTACTCTGCCAGTGTCTCGGTCAGGATCTTTGCATCCGGTGCCGGATACAACCGCAGATCCTGATAGGGCATTTCCTTTAACAGTTTCTGTACCCCCGGTGCGGGCGGATACGGACACTCATTGGTATTGAGTTTCACCATCTTGTCAAACTTCGGCTGCTCGCCCGGCGTATAGGGTACTACCTTACGCACATTTTCTTCCCAACTCATACTTTTTTCTTCCCCTCACTTTATTTTTTTGCCGTAAGTGCTTCGGCCTGTTTCTCTGCTTCCTTCTGCTCCTGATCCCGTTTTTTCTTCATTTTCCCCAGAAATTCCGGCGTAAAGTCATACCCCTCTTTTTCTTTGACTTTCGGAAACTGCGTTTCGTACTCCGTCTCATACTCAAAGATATAACTCTCATAACCGTTGATGATCAGGGTATCCTCAAAACGCTTTAACCTGGTATATTCCCTGGAATAATTGGGATGCACATGTCCATGCAAAAAATACCTGGGACGATACTCGGCCAGCAGACTCCGCAGTGCCCGAAAGCCCTGGTGCGGACGATCCCTGCCGTCACCGACATTTTCCGCCGGCGCATGTGCTACCAATATATCAATCCCGCCGTGAAACTGCAAGGAAAAAAACAAGCGCCTTACATGAGCATCCATCTCATGCTGCTCATACTGGTACATCCCCGGCCGGTACCGCAGGGATCCCGGCAGCCCTAAGATGCGCACTCCCTCGTATACGATGATCCGGTCATCGATGCACTCACAGCCGTCAGGCGGCCTCTTCTCATATTTCTCGTCATGATTGCCATGAACATAATAAACCGGTGCATGTGTAAATGTCGCCAAAAAAGAGAGAAACGCAGGATCCAGATCCCCGATGGATATGATCAGGTCCACCCCCTCCAGTTTCTCCGGCTGATAATAATCCCAGAGCGATTTCGATTCTTTATCTCCGATCGTCAGGATACGCATGTTTTATTCGATTGCCTCCCTCACGCCCTGCAGTCTTACCAGTTCGATGGCGTCTTCTTTCAGCTCCGTGATGTCCGGTATATATCCTACAATATTATCCGCCAGCCAGTCAATCTGTACGATCTCTTTCACGGAAAGTTCCTGTCCATGGCCGTCTTCGCACATCAGTCTGCCGTCCTGCGCATAGACCGGTCCCGCAAACGGTTTGATGATCATCTCACTGATCCCCGCGCGCAGATGACGCAGCAGTCGTACCAGTCCGGCCGGCAGATTTCTGGAGTAGATCACATTGATCGCCTCCGAGCTCATGCCCCAGAAATAGTTCAGCGCCTGATCGCCAAAGACCGTCGCGTCGTTTTTATATCCGCCCTTTAAGATGGAGCTGATGATCGCTTCGTAAAGCTTGCCCCAATGACGTACCGGCATCGCCAGGTTAGTATGGGTGCCGTCTTCGTAATTCATTTTGTACAGGCCAAATTCTCTCTGCCCGTTGGTGTGCGCATTCATATCCCGTCCGGAGATCAGCGTCACATTCTTCTCCCGCATCGCTGCCATGGCATCGTGATCCTTCAGCATAGACCAGTCCAGATATACCTTGGCCCGCGGATTGGTCATCTGCACCCCCAGGGCAAATGCGTTGATCTCGGCCGTGGTGCCGTGGATCGGGTAATCCGAGATATAGCCGATCTCCCCACCCCCGTCCGTCTTCATCGCCCCTGCAATGGCGCCAATGATAAACTTCGCCTCATACATACGCAGGTAGTAGGATCGTATCGTCTTGTGTCCCATATTCATGGAGCAGTTTAAGATCGTCACTTCCGGATGCTTCAGTGCCGAACGCAGTGCCGGCGCCATCAGTTTCGGAGATGTCGCGAAGATGATCTTATTTCCGGCTTCTACCGCTGCATCAAACACCTCATCCGCAACACTTGCATCCACACCTT
>JAFXQR010000195.1 GCA_017526985.1 Lachnospiraceae bacterium | reverse complement strand
TCCGCATAGGTCGATTTCAGTTTCGCATAGGTGCGGTACTCCAGCACATCCCGTACAAAAGGTACATCCGGTGCCAGTTTTTCCAACACCTCCGCCGATGTGGAATAGCCGGTTTTGGTCTTTTTCCCGCCCGGCAGATGCATCTTTTCGAACAATATCTCCGCCAATTGCTTGGGCGAATTGATATTGAACTCTTCGCCTGCCGCTTCATAGATTTTCTTTTCCAGCACGGAGATCTGCGCCGCCAGCTCATCTCCATATACTTTCAGCGCCCCGGCATCTGCACGAATCCCTTCCCGTTCCATACAATACAAGACATAGGACAGGGGCAATTCCACTTCGCGATACAGTTTCTCCATCCCCTGATCGTCCAGTGCCTGCATGACGGTATCCGATAAGGGCAATAACTGTGCCGCTTCCTGCGCTGCCAGTTTTGCAAACATATCTTTATTCTCTGCCAGCGCTGCCGCATAGCTCTTCTTTCCGAAGCTCTCCTCATACGGTGTGATCAATTCATCCAGATACTGCTTTGACAGATCTGCCATCTGCGTATCACTCTTCAGCGGATTCAAAAGATATCCGGCCAGTAACAGATCCTCGATATGCGCTACGGCATCCTCCGCCATCAACAGTTCTGTATCCGCAGTATCCGACGAAGCCGCCGTCACATCATCACTTTGCATCAGCAGATCTTCAAAGGTCATCTGCAGCTGTTCCTTCGGCGCGCTCACATTTCCGGCAACATTCCCGAACAACACCGCATACAGGCGTTTACTGTCAAAAGTCACCAATACAGTCTTCTGATACAGTTCCTTTACCAGTCCCGCCAGACACCCCTGGGCAAAATCCGCAGCACGCATAAGTGAGGTTTTCTCCTTCTCCGCTATGCCCAGCACAAAATCCCCCTGCTCCAGCGGATATACCAGCACAGCTACTTTTTCTTCTTCTGCTGCAGATGCCAAAATGGTCCCGGCCGCGCTTTCTTCCGTTACCCACTGATAGGAATAGTTCTTCTGCTCTTTCTTTGTCTCCTGTCCAAAGCGTGACAGAAAGGCTTTAAATTCCAGCTTACGGCACAGCTCATACGCTTCCGGCGTATACATATCCGGGAGTGCGGCATCTTTTGGTCCGATGGGCAGCTCGCAGTCCGTCTTGATCGTCACCAGTTTCAGACACAGATCCAAAAGCTCCCGGTTTTCACGCAGGCTTTCCCGGATGGCGTTTTTCTTGATCTCTTCCAGATGTTCATAGATCCCCTCAATGGAACCGTAGGTGGTCATCAGTTCGGTCGCTGTTTTTTCCCCCACCTTCGGCACACCCGGCACATTATCGGAAGAATCACCCATCAGCGCTTTTAACTCAATAAAGCGCGCGGGGCTCAAAGAATAAGTCTTTTCCACATCTGCCGCATAATAATTTTCGATCTCCGTACCGGTCCTTTGGGTCTTGGGGATGCGGATCTGGATATGTTCCGAAGCAATCTGCAGCAGGTCTCTATCCCCCGACACCAGAGCTACATCCATGCCTTCTGCTTCTGCTTTCTTTGCCAATGTTCCCAGGATATCATCCGCTTCCAGCCCGGCCTGTTCCACCACGGCGATGTGCATCGCCCGCAGCATCTCCTTCATTACCGGCACCTGTTCCCGCAGCTCGTCTGCCATGGGCTTTCTGGTACCTTTATATTCCGGATACATCTCGTGCCGGAAGGTCGGCGCATGCACATCAAAAGCCACCGCAAGATACTGCGGCTTTTCTTCTTCTAATATACGAAACATAATATTTAGGAAACCATAGATCGCATTGGTATGAAAACCCTCTGCATTGGTAAGATCCGGGATCCCGAAGAACGCCCGGTTTAAAATACTGTGTCCATCGATCAGTACCAGTTTTTCTGCCATCATCCCACCCTCTTTATTCTTTCTTTATGATTTAGTAACCGACAATGCCGATTCCGATAAAATAATATGCAACTCCGAGAAAGACAATCATAGCCGTCCGGAAAAACATAGTCCTTCGGCTTTCCTGCTTGATCTCTTTCTGGACATCCACCAGCATCCGTTCAAAATCCGAGTTGATATCAAAAGTCCCGCCATGTTCCAGACGAAACATACCTTCCTGCAGCAGATACTGGATGCGCAGTTCTTCTCTGCATTCCGCACATTCTTCCACATGCTTCATCAGCAGCCGGCGTTCCTTTCCCTCCAGTTTTCCGTTCAGAAATCGCCCATAATTCTTACGATACGATCTGCAATCTGTATTTTCCATAGAATCACTGTCTTTCCGATATTATTTCACACATTTTCTGATATTTTACCTTAAATTTTGAAAACATGCAAAAAAAACTTGTATTCTGTCCGACAATATGATAATATATCAATCTGTAAGCGCCGGCGTGTCGGAATGGCAGACGAGGCAGACTCAAAATCTGTTGTGGGCAACCACGTGCGGGTTCAAGTCCCGCTGCCGGCATAAAAATCAGAACCCCGTATTTACCGCAAAAGCCGATAAATACGGGGTTTTCTCGTTTCTCATTTGCACTTAAAGTGTACCGTTTTACACCCAAAATGCACCAAAAATATCACACATATCACATGAAATATCACACGAAATTATACCGAATCGATGTTTTGTGTGATATCCGTGTGATATATGGCGTGCTTATATACAAGGTTACATAATATTTTTACGCTTCCCTTCTTCTATCTCATTTTTCCCACACATGCAGTAATGCTTATAATAAGCCTCCCAATCATCTGCAAATGCCATATTCAGATCCGGATTGCAATTTCTATATGACACCGGAGAGAACTCTGCTGAAGCCTGTCTTGCCTCCGTCATACCAAATGTCACAAAATGCATCCAGAGCTGTTCCTGTGTCTTTAATCCTGCTGCCTGCAGATCCGGATATCTTCTGCCATAATAAACCGCATTGAAGACCGACGACAGATCTACTCCCTCATAGATAAAATCCCGCCCTGCTGCCGTCTTTAGTCTTGCATTGATGTCCTGTGCTATTTTTCCGCTTTTCAGCATCTCATGTATATATTCCCCCGGACACTGCGTCGCTGCAAACATTCTATGCTCTGTCAGCACCGCATTCTTTGTTCCGTTATAATTCACTGCCTTTATGCCATTTCTTTTGCATATATCAGCGCACAGATTGATCAGAGAGGCATATGCTTCCTTTGATATCGGCCAGTTCCCGCCGCGTTGTGAATTGCTCACCTCTATTGTGATTGCCTGGCTATCGTTCCAGGAAGACGATGAAGTCCACGCCCTGTTCATTTCCAGCACCGACTGCCCTATCTTACCGTCATTACCTATACAGTAATTTGCTGACGCTTTTCTACTAGCCGGGAGGAATGAGTCCACTATACTCTGCGCCGTTCCAACTCCTGCTGCATGATGGATTGTAATCTTACTGATCACCGCCGTTCTTCTGCTGTAATTTTTCGTTAGATTCCGGTACGATACCAGACTGCTCTCGCTCACTTCCTGCCACCTCCTCGGTCTTCTTCTTTAGGCTCTTTACCAATTTCTTTAAGAATGGCGGCACCGGACCGCCCGCGTCGCTGATATTCTCTATGATGCTCAGCATTTCATTGAATGCCAACCACAGAGCCACTACTACCGCCACAATGAATGGTTGGTGGAAGTCTGGGCGCACAGTCTGTGCCGCATAATTGACCAGTATATCGATCAGACCGCCTACGGCCACCAGCAGATACATCAGCACCTTTTTCTTCAATCCGTTGAATCCAATCGCACTATCAATCTCTTCGCCCCGCTTCGGAGCCGCAATCAGTGCCGTGATATAGTCGATCACATTGCAGGCAAGTAATACATAGACCGGGATTGCCAGATTGCCCAACCATCCCGTTATTCCAGCAAATATACCAACGATCACCGCTTGGATCTTCTTCATTACATCCATATCTTCCTCCGGCATTATAAGATCGGCGGAAGGGTATTCATGTCCCTACCACCGATCATCATTTAATCTGTTACTTTCTTGTAAATCTTATCGATTTCTTGTCTTTCCGCCATCTGTGAATCCAATTCCTCTGTTGATACATGCTGCATCAACAACCAGAAGAGGTCGCTGTTAAGGCTCAATAATTTCTTTACGACCTCTTCTAGTACTGCCTGCGTTTCTGCTATCCTATGCAGCTCTTCACTCAACATATTCTTCGCCCACGATCTCCGCATACTCTTCCGCAGTGATCCAGCCACGCTCTACCGCCTTATGGACTCTTGCCTTGTCCCAGCATCCGTCCACATAGTACCGTCTTACCAGTTCGTATTTCTCACTCATCGTCTCATCCCTCCACTAACATTGTCAGATAGTCAATGTCTGCCTGCTGCTGCTCAAATACCGGATAGAGTTCCTTCGGCAGTTTCATCTCGTCATAGACATAGACCGTCACCGTCTCTCCGTCTACCTCACGCTGCTCCTCCGTGATATTTTTACGGATGTACACAACGCTCTTGCCCTGTTCTACCGCTTCCGGTCTGATCGTGTTCTCTGCTTTACGCCACATTTAATCGCTCCCTTCTGATACGCCTGTCGTATCTGCTGATTTTTCGTTTGATTGTTTGGAAATTCACATATGGCTTTATCCAAGCCAAATACATATCATATACATCTGTCTGTTTGATCCATCCGAGAGCCGATAACATCTGCCTTGCGGCGTATATGCTCTTATGTTTGTTGTACCGTTTCGCCCTTCTGGTCATTCGGAGCATTATGCCTTTTCGGAGTGTGATGCGGTTTCTATAGAATCGAAACCCCATAAAGTCCAGAAATCGGTATCTGTCCTCTCCATTTCTGACCGTATGAAATCGGCATACCTGCCAATTCCGCTTTAATTCCAAGCCGATACCGTTCAGATAGTTTCCGATTGCCTGACGCATCCGGTGCAATTCACGCTTATTACTTCCAAATATCACCATATCATCCATATACCGCACATAGTAGACCGCTCCGAGTTGTTGCTTTATGTAGCGATCCAGTCCTTGCAAGTACCAGTTAGCGAACCAGTGGCTTGTATGGAATCCAAGCGGCAGTCCGGTTTCCGTACAGTCAATTACTTCAAATATCAGATGCAGGAACCGTTCATCGTGAATATACTTTGCTATGAACTCTTTCAACATATCGTGCGGTATGGATGCAAAGAAGTGGTGTATATCCATTTTTAGGAAGTATTTTACATTCTTCGTGTCTTTGATCCACCTCTTGATCTGCTTCTTTGCTCCTGCGGGACCTCTGCCCGGAATCGAACCGTGTGAATGTTCATACATGCCTTTCATAATGATGGGCTGCAAAACACCAACTATCATATGATGGAGTATCTGTTCACGTATAGATGGAACCACGATAACACGTTCTTTAGCACCTTCTTTGACGATACGCGGCTTTTTCTGTCTTGCCATATAGTTCTGTGCGTACTTTCTGATTAGTGGTATCTGTTTGTCAATGTGTTCAAATATGTATGCCACTTCCGGTCGGTCTCTCTTCCCTTTTGTGGCTTTTCGGATGGCTTCTTCGATGTTTTTATCGGAGATAACTTTCTCCCACAAGTGGTTATAAGATTTCAATTTCTTATCCTCTCACAGATTTTCGACCTGCTACTCATCCGTGCTTGCTATCAAGTTAATTTTTACCAAGTGGTAAGGAGAAGGAAGCCCTATAATTAACAGTTTCATGATAAGTTAGCCCAGCGCCCTGGTTCCACCTCGCATTAGACGCATCGTTGTTCAGGTTCGCGTAGAACGCACCGTCCTTCGCTCCGTTGTTCGAGTTGCCGCCACGATACGGGACCCGCGCACGCCTCCAGCCCCTAGACTAATCCATTATATGAGGGGGACACGCAAGCGTTTCCCCCTCTTTTCCCGCCAAAGTGCGGCGGGAAAATTCACCCCTTTTCAGGCAAGTGGTTTGCAAGAAAGCCCAGCGCCCAGGTGCCACCACGCATAAGACGCAGCGTAGTTCAGGGACGCGTAGAACGCACCGTCCAGCGCACCGTCGCCCGAGCGGCCGCCACGAGACGGGACCCGCGTTCCGCTATTGTTAAACCAAAAGCCATCACAATAATACTTTGAAGATGCTCCAACAGTGCTATCTGCTTTCTTCGGCAGGATGCCGCGCGGAGAGAATAACATCTCGCAGAGATACTGTCCGGATGTACCAGTAGGCGTAGCACCAACAGAGATATATCCATTTCCGGTCAGATTGTAAGCCGATACCGTAGAGCCATCCTCTGTTCCATAGGTGTTCTTTACCTTCTGTACGCCATCGACCATAATATGTCCCTGATATCTTCTCCACTGGAAGCCCCACCAGTTCTCCATGCCGAATATTTTGACTGCGTTGCCATAGCTGCCATCTGCAATCGCACCGCTATTCGTACCGTAGAACAGTCCTTTTGCATCGTGTACGCCAGTACGGAAGTTATCGTTAATCGCTTCGCTACCGCCCGTATGCAAGCCTTCGCCAAATGTGGTCTGTGTGTCCGTAGACTTGCCGATCAGGATCAGCAGGGCGTTAATAAGTTGGATGTCGGAGAACAGTTCTGTATTCCAGATCACATCTGCTGCCACCGCGTTATTCAACTGCGCCGCGTCAATTTCCTGCTGCGCCGTCTTTGTTTTGCTGACCTGCGTACCTGAGATAGAACGCATCTTGCTATCAATGATCGCTCCGTTGTAGATCGGAGTGTAGAAATGCGGTACACTCACGCCCTTACTGTTATGGAACGGATAATCGTGGAAATCATCATCTGCTTTGTGGTCTGCGATAAACACGCTGCCAGACTTCTCATCGTTGGCGTCCGGTACAATCTTCATCCAGATTTTCTTTCCATCCTTGCCCCATTCCATCATAGCGTTTCCGTTATAGGCTGTGTCTGCCACATCTGACGCAGTTCCGTCTGCCTTCTTGGAATAATCATTCGGATCAAGGTAGTAGTCTACTGAACCGTCCTGCTTTACCATACAAGGGCGCGGCATAAAGAACGCATCGCCCCATGTGCCGTAGTCGAATTTTCCTGCGGTATAATCCATCTTTGTGGGGGTCATACCTACCGCATCGCGCAGGTATGTCACATTGCTTGCCGGATCATCCTCGTTTCCATCAATATGGAATCCGTACACAACACCGCCGTTCCCTCTGGTGATTGCTTCCGCGATCAGAGCCAGATTTGCCGCTACCTGCTGCTGAGTTTGATCCAGATTGATAGGACTTGTTACATCACTCATTTATTTATCCTCCTTTAATATTATGCACTGTATGTTTGGCACAGTTTGCCGTTGACTACCGAGAGACCTAAGCTCGTAAAGTTGCTATTTACGTCAGTTAAACCACTCTTTAATGCGCTTAACTCGCCTGCAATCTTGATCTCATCCACATCAGCCGCAGACCACGCTCCAGAGTGGCTAGCCTTGAATTTATAGAACTTACACTCATAGATGCAGTAGTTCCCTGCCGTGTATGATGCAGTCGCATCGAAGTCGCTTGCCACAATGTCGGTGTCGGTTTTTTCGTCCAACGCTGAATACACACCACCACTCTTCACGGGATTCGTGCTATTCTGTGTAGGCGTATCATCAAAAGTCAACGCGTCCTGCTTGCTTCCGATATCGTCCGCACTCACCATATAAAAGTATGTTCCATCATAAAGCAGTTCTACCACTTCCCCTGCTACCCAGGAATCGCCATCAACAGGGGCAGTAGTCCCGAAACGATACACAGTCTTTGCTCCTGTAGAATTAACATT